>JANTGY010000283.1 GCA_024762695.1 Anaerolineae bacterium | reverse complement strand
AGAAAAGTGCGTGTATCGGGAATTGGAATTCCCGAAACGTTGAGCCAAGTATCGGGAATTCCAATTCCCGATACATCAACTGAGATGAAACACACCCGTAGACAATTCATCATTCCGCATTTATCATTTATCGTTTGCCTTCTGGAGGAACCATGAGCAGTTACCAAGAAACGCATGTTTCCGAAAGTTATTCGCCGGAATTTCCGCCTTTGGGCATGATTTCGATCTGGTTTGGCGTCATTTTGATTGGGATAACGGCCGTCGCGCAGCTCATCATCCCCTCCACAACACAATTATGGGCCAATCCCGTGATGACCAGTTTGCAACTGGCTCTTGTCGTTCTCATCGGCGGCTCTTTACTTTACTTGCTCCTGGGCGGCAGGGATGGGGCCAGGTTAGCGGCCGTTCCTCTCATCATCAACGTGGGCACCTTGCTCATCGTACGCTTTGTGCCCTTTGGCGGTTTATGGCAAGAAATGCGCTTCCAATGGCATTGGGCCGATTACAACGAAGTCATTCGCCTGGTCGAAAGCGGCGCCCTCCAGCCAGACCAAGATGGCTTTGCCCAACTCCCTTTTCGTTACCGCAATCTCGTTCAGGAAGGAAATGCTGTCCGTATTCAGACTCACGATGACGTCACCCGCATTTTCTTTTACGGCCGTCGCCAATCCGACGCCAACTTTTCCGGTTACTTTTACAGTTCTGACAACACCCCGCCCCAACCCGGCGACTTTGACGGCCGTTGGCGCTACATTGTGCAAAAACGGCCGTCCTGGTTCTACTGCTCGTCGTATTGAGTTTGCAAGTGGCAAGTATGCAAGTGGCAGGTAGGCAAGCGGCATTTTACACGATAAACTTACTTGCACACTTGCAAACCTGCATACTTGTAAACTATGACAATTCAAGCCCTCCCCTACATCATTTTACTTGGCTTTTTCTTCGGTTCGACGCTGGTCGCTTCCCGTTTCAGCGTCGGGCAGTTTGAACCGACCACCTATATCGGTTTGCGGCTGGCGCTGGCGGGATTAGGCTACACGGCCGTTTACGCTTTTTCACGACGGCAGCATTGGCCCACCGACCGCCGTTTGTGGAAACATGCAATTGTATTAGGCGTTTTGGGAACGGCCGTGCCCATGACCTTCATCGTCACCTCCCTGCAATACCAATCCAGCGGCATCACCTCTCTTCTAGTCACCACCAGCCCCGCCATCACCGTCGTTTTAGCCCACTTCTTTCTGGGCGATGAGCGCTTAGACGGCAAAAAAATCAGCGGAGTCCTTTTGGCATTGGGCGGCGCGGCCCTGCTGGCGCTGCGCGGCGAAAGCGGCTTACCCGATGTCGCTCAATCCAGTTCCATTGGGTACATTCTTGTTCTAGTCGCCATGCTGTTTGGCAGCGGAGCCACCATTTATACCCGCAAATACATGCGCGATTTGGATTCGTTCGATGTGAGCAGCGTGCGCATGGTGGCGGCGGCAGCGGCCGTTCTGCCATTATCGGTCATTGTTGTTGGATTTGATTTAACGGCCGTCACCCAGCAAGGATACATCGCTCTTGGCTACGCCGCCCTGGTCGGAACCTTCGCCGGCCTGCTGCTCGCCTTTTACAACATCAAACAATTTGGGGCCACAGCCGCCGCCATGACCGCTTATATCATTCCTGTTTTTGCCGGAATTGGCGGCGCTTTATTGCTAAACGAGCGCATTACATCCTTTATGTTGGTCGGAATGGCGCTTATTATGGCCGGTATTGCCCTCATCAATCAGAAACACCGTTAAAACCAGCCCCCAGCCTCACCGCTATACGCAAAACAACGATGTTATTGCCAGGTTTAGGCTATATCTTTAATAAATCCGACCATCTATAGCCTAAAAACGTCAGTTTTGCGCCCCTTTTTGATTTTTGCCCCATGATTAATTATGAGTAGGTCATAATCTATCTTTTTGATTCAATTTTCGTATAGATCGTATGTTTTACACTGTTTGCTCAGTATTGTATTAGATCGATGCCCACCCTTATCCGCCAAATGTTAGCCGTTGTGTAAGCCGATTCTCTGCAAAATACGGCCGTTTATGACTTTTGTCAGAAGCAAGGGTGCAATCTATCACTACAACCCCCTACACTACTCGCATAGAATAACTCAGGTTACAATAATAAAATCCCACCACCCCACTGAACCGTTTGAAAATTTATTCCTGAAATGATTAACGAGGTGATGTAATGACAAAATATGTTTATTTGTTTAATGAAGTTGAGCAGGCTGAAGCTCACATGAATGGCGAATGGGAGGGCGTTCGCGGCTTATTAGGCGGCAAGGGCGCTAACCTGGCCGATATGACCCGCCTGAACGTTCCCGTCCCCCCCGGATTTACCGTTTCTACCGAAGCGTGTAACGCTTACCTGGATGCCGGTTCCCATTTCCCCGCCAGCATGTGGGAACAAGAATTGGAAGCTGTTAAAGCGATTGAAAAGCAAACCGGTAAAATTTTTGGCGATCCCGCCAACCCGCTCCTGGTCTCCTGCCGCTCTGGCGCCAAATTCTCCATGCCCGGTATGATGGATACCATCCTCAACATTGGATTAAACGACGATGTGGCCGCTGGCATGGCCAAATTGACCGGCGATGACCGCTTTGTGTATGATTCTTACCGCCGCCTGGTGCAAATGTTTGGCAGCGTGGCAATGGACGTTTCTGATGAGTTGTTTGAAGAAGTGATTACGAAACAACGTGAAAAAGCGGGTGTCCAGAACGACTCTGACCTGACGGCCGCCGACTGGATGGCTGTGACCGAGAAATTTAAGAACATTTATCGTGCTTATACCCATTCCGAGTTCCCCACCGACCCTTACGACCAATTGAAACTGGCGACGGAAGCCGTGTTTAAATCCTGGAATGGCAAACGCGCTATTGATTACCGTAACGCCGCCGGGATTGCTCACGATTTGGGCACGGCCGTTAACATCCAAACAATGGTCTTCGGCAACATGGGCGACACATCCGCCACCGGCGTCGCCATGACCCGCAACGCCTCCACTGGCGAGCCGGAACTAGAAGGCGACTTCCTCGTCAACGCCCAGGGCGAAGACGTGGTAGCCGGTATCCGTATCACCCAGCGCATGAGCGAACTGCAAGAGATCATGCCCGAACTGTACAAAGAATTTGATGCCATCGGCAAACGACTGGAAGCGCATTACAAGAACATGCAAGACCTGGAATTCACCATCGAAAATGGTAAATTATGGCTTTTGCAAACCCGCGACGGCAAGCGCACGGCGCAGGCCGAGGTTCGGATCGCGGTAGACATGGTAGAAGAGGGCTTGATTAGCAAAGAAACGGCCGTCAAACGCGTAAAACCAGAACAGGTAGACTTCTTCCTGCATCCCCAACTGGATTCAAAAGCCGTCAAAAACACCAAACCGATTGCTACCGGTTTGAACGTTTCCCCCGGCGCGGCCGTTGGCGTCGTCGCCTTTGACGCCGACACCGCCGAACGTTGGGCCAAAGCAGATGGCAAACAGGTCATCATGGTTCGTCCCGAAACCAAACCCGACGATGTTCACGGCATGTTAGCCGCTCAAGGCATCCTCACTAGCCGCGGCGGCCGCACCAGCCACGCCGCCCTTGTCGCCCGTCAATTCGGTAAACCGGCCGTCGTTGGCGTTAGCGAACTGGAAATCAATCTGGACACCCGCGTCATGACCATCGGCGAAGAACTAACCGTCAAAGAAGGCGACTGGATTTCTCTCGACGGCACCGACGGCATCGTCTACCTCGGCGAACTGCCCACCGTTGTGCCCGACATGAACAATCCCTACCTCATTAAACTGTTAAGCTGGGCCGATGAAATCCGCGACTTAGGCGTTTGGGCCAATGCTGATTATCCGCAGGATGCCCAGCGCGCGCGCAACTACGGCGCCGAAGGCATTGGCCTCTGCCGTACCGAGCATATGTTCTTTGAGCCGGAGCGCATGCCCATCGTCCAGCAAATGATCATGGCCAAATCCAAGAGCGTGCAAAACGAAGCCATCGCTAAGCTGCTGCCCTTCCAACGCAGCGACTTTGAAGGTATTTTCCGCGCCATGAACGGCTTAACCGTCATTATCCGCCTTCTGGATCCGCCGCTGCATGAGTTCTTACCTTCTTACGAAGACCTCGTTGCCTCATTGGCCGATCTCAAAGTGCGTTTGCAACATTTCCACACCGTCAGCGAAATTGACGAAGCGCTAGATGAAATTCGCACCAAACAAGATTATCTGGAGCGGGTTGAAGCGCTGCAAGAAATGAATCCCATGCTTGGCACACGCGGCGTTCGCCTGGGCATCCTCATCCCCGAACTGACCAAAATGCAGGTGCGGGCCATCTTCGAAGCGGCTTGTAATGTTGCCAAAGAAGGCGTGGTTGTCAAGCCTGAGGTGATGATTCCGTTGACATCCCATGTGAATGAGCTTCAAGTACAGCAAGAGACATTAGAAGCAGTCGCTAAGAAAGTGATGGCTGAAAAGGGTACCGAAATTGACTACCTGTTCGGCACGATGATTGAGATTCCGCGTGCGGCGTTGACGGCTGGCGAAATCGCTGAAGTCGCCCAGTTCTTCTCCTTTGGCACCAACGATTTGACCCAAACCACCTTTGGTATTTCCCGCGACGACGCCGAATCGGGTTTCTTGATGGAATACCAGCAGCGCGGCATTCTGGATCGCAATCCATTTGCCACGATTGATGCGAAAGGCGTGGGTAAATTGATGGGGTTAGCCGTGGAAGCCGGCCGCGAGACCCGTCCAGGTATGGAAATCGGCATCTGCGGCGAACATGGCGGCGATCCGGAAAGCATTGCTATTTGCCACAACCTGGGCTTGAATTACGTGTCTTGCTCCCCCTTCCGGGTTCCGATTGCCCGTTTGGCGGCTGCCCATGCAGCATTGGCTGACAAGTAAACGGAAGCATTTAGTATATCCGTTCCTCAGTTTGTCAGCTTAATGAGCTAGATTGCTGATAACAAAACGCTTACAAATTAAAAATGGCCAGTTCTAGAAAATGGGACTGGCTATTTTTATTATCCCCCCTGCCCCATCCATTTTCTTGATTGGCACAGTGATGAATTTTCGTTTGTGATATTTGTCACAACTATTTGTGAAATTTGTCACTATGTAATTTTGACTGTGTCGCTTACACTCCTGCTGGAGTTAGCCACGTAGTCTTCGGAGTGGCGTTTCAGAACGGTACTCCGTCGCTGAACAGCGCGACTACGTACCTTACTACGAACATGTTATACGAGGAGAACACAACAAAGATGGATCGAGAACGAAATACATTTGATGCCCTGGTGCCGCAGGACATGGCACGCAAAGCTGAAGCGGCCGGCGTTGCCAAAGTTAACATGGGACCGTTTAGAATGTTTGCTCTGGCCGTATTGGCCGGCGCTTTTATCGGATTGGGGGCTATTTTTGCTACAACTGTGACTACCGGCGTGGGCGCTGCTT
>JANTGY010000282.1 GCA_024762695.1 Anaerolineae bacterium | reverse complement strand
ATCTTCCTCGTACACTATGTTTGTAGTTAGGTACGCAGTCTTCGGAGTACCGTTATGGGCCCAGACGCCACTCCGCGGACTACGTGGCTTACTACGAGCGGGTTTGTCCCCCTTTGGAATAGGGCGCGGATTTTTTATGTTCGGCTGCGATGGACGATGTAGACGCCAATCAGAACTGTCAGGCCACCCGCGATTTGCCACAAAGAGAGCGTTTCGCCCAGCAGCGGGATGGCGAACAGGGCCGTCAAAATGGGCTGAGCCAGCATCGTTGGCGAGACGATTGTAGCGGGCAGGTAACCAAGAGCAAAATTGATGGCTAATTGCCCGCCAACCTGGACGATAATTGCTAACGCCAAAAAATTCCAATACGTCACCGTTGGGTAGCCGGTGAGCGGCTGCCGCAGCAGCAGCGCGGCCAGCAGCAGGAAGAAGGCCGAACTGGCCGCCGACAGCCAGAATGTCGTCAGGGCATCCAGTTTGGTCCGGCTGCGCTGGGTGACGAGATAGTAACCGGCGTAAAAGATGCCGGCTAGCAAGCCGTAGAATGTGCCCAGGCCCACATCGCTGAGGGCATCTAATCCCAATATAACGGCCGCGCCCACAATGGCCAAAATCAAACCCAACCAAAAGGCCCGGCTGAGCTTTTCACGGAAGAAGAGCAACGCCCCCAGCCCCACCCAGAGCGGCGCCGTATTGCCCATGAGCGTGGGATTGGTCGCGCCGCTGATGAGGACGCCAGTGTTCCAGAAAATCATATCGCCGGCGAAGAGAAGACCGGCGGCTAGAGCAACGGCCGTTTCCCGCCAGGGAATGTTCGCTTGACGACGGCGATGACGCCAAAAAAGAGGGAACAACAAAAGGACGGCAATCGCCATCCGGTAAAAGCCGGTGACGGCGCCGGGCGCATTGGCCCAGCTAACAAAGATGCCGGAAAGGCCCATGCCGATAACGCCCAGGCTCATGGCGATGGTGGCGCGAAGCTGTGGAGTGGGTAATTTTTTCATGGAGCGCTACTTTACAATCTTTGGAAAATCGCGCTACCTGATTTTTATCCTGGGTTTCTTTGTGCCGTTGGTTGGAGAGATAGGGACGGCCGTATCGTTGCCACTAATGCCCACACAAATAAAACGGCCCCAAAGAGGGCCTGAAGCAGCGGTGTCAATTCCGAAATGGCGCGAAGGGACGCTTCTGATAATTGGAGGGAGGCGACGAGTCCATACACGGCCGTTGCCATAACCGGCATCATCAAAAGAGGCAGCAAGCGCTTCACTTGAACTGTTCCGGTTAAGTTGGTTAAGAGTGATCCTTCCTGTTCCCGTTGACGATTAGCGCGGAGGGGGATGTAAACGGCCGTTAGCAAAACCGCCAGCTTCACAAAGCCAAACGGCACGGTTGGGAAAGACATCGTCGCATAAAAGAAGACCAATCCAACCAGAACAAGCCACTTTTCAGGGCGACCCGGTTTGAATGCGGTCGGCCAAACGCCGCGCCCCAGCGCCCAATGGGCGGCCATCAGCATCAATGTGAAGGTCAGCGCATGGAGGCCAAAATCCAGCGTCGGCCATTGGCCGGGCAGCTCAAAGCCCTCAAAATTCTCCGGCAGCCAGTAGGTGATGGCCCAGGTTCCCCAAAAGAGGCCAAAAAGCGCGGCGCCAACGAGCGCTTTGCGCCATTGACCGGCAACCAGCCATTTCCGCAGGTAATACCAGCCGAAGATGACGCCCAATACGCCGTGCCAGCCAACAAAATAGCCGGGCAAGATGGGATCCAAAAGCCCGGCTTCATACAGAACCGGCGTCAGTACGCCTTCAGTCAAAAAGGCGTATAAAGCGGCGACCAACACCAATGCCGGCAGGCGACGCACGCGAAAATAGTCAATGACCCACAAGCTGGCAAATACGGGAAAGGCATAGAAGAATAGCAGTTCGCCAATGGCGTAGCCCTGCGGATACCAGTATGCTTTTTCGGAGAAGAAGACCGTTACGGCCGTTGAAGTCAATACAAACAATAATCGTAGAATAAATGATTTCATCAATTTTCACCTTAATATGGTTTAGTCGTTGTCGTGATCGTAATCGTTGTCGTGATCGTAATCGAAAAAATCGATCACGATTACGAATACGACAACGATCACGACTCAACAGTTAATACCGGCGCGGAGAAGAAATGTTGCATTGAAAATCATTTTTTTCTGCACAAAGTTTCTCTATTGTCATACCCGCGAAGGCGGGTATCCAGGTTATGGATTCCTGCCTTCGCAGGAATGACATGTCAGGCGCTCGTATGTTATATTGTGGCTATTTGATGAGAAACGGCCGTTCCCAACCGAGGTAATACAACCCATGACGAAACAAGAAAAAATCCAAGCCGTTCTTCAAGCGGAACGCGATTTGGCCGAAGCGCACTTGACGCTTGACCTGGCGCGATTCGACCACCTGCTGCACCCCGATTACGTCATCATCCAACCCGGCGGGCATGTGGCGGGCAAAGCGGAGACGCTGGCTTCCTTGCAAACGGGGGATCGCTCCTGGGAAATTGCCTGCAGCGATGAGATGGAAGTGAAAGTGTATGGGGATACGGCCGTTGTCGTCGGTCGCTGGCGAGGCAAAGGTCAAAACGGAGCCACCCCATTCGATTATTCCGCCCGCTTCCTTTCGGTATGGGTGTTTGAGGAAGGGATGTGGCGCAATGTCGCTGCCCAATCTACGGAGATGGAACTGGAATCAGAATAAAATGAATCTTGCACTGCTAGAGAAAAACCCTTCGATTAACAAGAGGTAGTTGATGTTATTATCGGGATGTAGAGGTGGGGAAACGGCCGTAAACCAATCAGCCTAATAATGCTGCAAAATGATAAAAAATACTTGATATGCGTATATTTATGTGTATAATTTTAACATGACTTTTCTCTGGGATGAAGCCAAGCGTCAAGCTAATCTTCAAAAACACCGGCTGGATTTTCAGGATGCAAAAAGCGTGTTTTCAGGCGTCACACTGACATTTGAAGATAATCGCTTTGAGTATGGCGAGCAGCGTTTCATCTCGATAGGTCTGTTAAATGGCGAATTTATCGTTATTGCTCATGCTGAAGATGCCGGGAAACAGGATGCAACCCGTGTCATTTCGATGCGAAAGGCGACCAAATATGAACAAAAATTATTCTTCCGAGCATTCAAAAACTGATTGGGAACACATTAAAAATCTTAAAGATGAAGATATTGACCTGTCGGATATTCCTGAAATCACAGAGGAGCAAATGGCTCAGGCGACGCTGCGTGTCAGCGGGAAACCGGCGCCTCAAAGTAAAGTAAGGGTCAATATGTACTTGGATGCCGATATTGTCGCTTTTTTCAAAGCGAAAGCGGGCGGACGCGGCTACCAAACGCTCATTAATGACACATTGCGGGAAAATCTAGGCAGCGAGAATTTGGAAATGCTTTTACGCCGTGTTGTGCGTGAGGAGTTGGCAACGAGAACGCAGTAAATGCCTCACTTACCTGAATTTGAAAATGATGGAGAGGCGGCAGCCTGGTTTGATACGCATGACACGGCCGTCTTCATGGACAATATGGAAGCAGCTACTGAAACCTTCGACGTAGCGCGCAAATTATTCCCCACAAAACCAATGGGGGTTCGATTACGTGCCGATTATCTCGAAGCGATTCAAAAAGCTGCTGAACGGGAGGGTGTTCCTTACCAAATGCTTATCCAACGTTGGCTGATGGAAAAGCTCAGCCAGGAAGCGCCGGATTTGATAGCGTCGTGATTTTTGCTTCTTTAATTTTGATGATTTGACGGCCGTTCTGGGGTAAGAACGGCCGTTTTTGTTATTAGGTAAATTGGGGGGATACGTCGGTCGCTGGCGGGGCAAAGGTCAAAACGGAGCCACCCCATTCGATTATTCCGCTCGCTTCCTTTCGGTATGGGTGTTTGAGAAAGGGAACTGGCGCAATATCGCCGCCCAATCTTCGGAGATAGAACTGGAATCAAAATAAGATTGCTTGATTGTTCCCCCAAATTGCTAGATCAATTGATGAATCCGGGCAACGGCCGTTCCCGTATCCCCGCCATCCACCACCAAACTAATACTGCACTCCGATGAGCCTTGCGCGATGGCGATGATATTGACGCCATGCTTGCCCAACGCGCTGAAGACGCGCCCGGCAATCCCCGGCGTGTGCCGCATCCCTTCTATCAATCTTGAATTTCAGTTATGTTTGCCAACCCATTCAGCGTCACAATGAATTGATTCAGCACATCCCGCCCGATAATCGTCTCGTTAAAGCCAGTCCGCCCCACCACCTCCATACTGGGCAAAACAGTCGTTCCAATTCGCAACTGAACCATGAAAATCGTAACCGGCACGCGCAGCCCAGACGCATCTCGCACCCAGCGATCATCTACATCCCTGGCTCCAATGGCGCGTAAAACTGGCAGCGGAATTTGCGTAATGTCTGAGCCGGAACCAATTAACCCTTGCAGCGTTTGTTGACGGCCGTTTCCCACCCTCGAAACCGTAAAATTCAAAACTGGAAATGCGGGCAAATAAGCGCGGTCATATTCAAAAGAAAGCCGCATCAGCCCTCTGCTCCACGACGCATGGAACGATGCTCATAGACAATTTCTGGCTCTGGCAAAACAGGACGAATCAAAACGAATGCATCTGGAATTTTTTCGTCAATGCGCGCCATTAATGCAGCCCGGTCAACATCATGATCAACCAATTCCCCGCCGAATATCGCCACATATTCACCTGCAAAGCGGTCGAGCAAAGCGGCATGCAATTGATGAAAGGCTTCTTTTTCCCGTTCCCGTTCTGCTTGGGTCGGAAAGCCCTCCAAAGATAGGAGACCTTGCTCAAGCATCTCTTGGGCGATGTCGTTTACAGGGCGACGCTGTTTTTGCGCCACATATTGAACTCGTTTATACAGTTTTTGAGGGATTGTCACAGTCATACCGGAGCTCATTTTTGCCTCCAATTTGTTTTTGCAATGACAATATCATACCACAGATCGCTATGGACATTCGCAGACTCGCTAAATCAGTTCATGAATTCGTGACACGGCCGTTCCCGTATCCCCGCCATCCACCACCAAACTAATACTGCACTCCGATGAACCCTGGGCGATGGCAATAATGTTGACGCCGTGCTTGCCCAAGGCGCTGAACAGCCGCCCGGCAATCCCCGGCGTGTGGCGCATCCCCACGCCCACCACCGTCACAATCGAGATGTCATGCTGCGCCCAGATGCGGTCAATGTCCCGCCGCGCCAACTCCTCGTCAAACTCCGCTTCCAGCGCCGTAATGACCGTATCGGACGCCGCCTCCGGCGTGGAGAAGCAGATAGATTGCTCCGACGACGCCTGGCTGATGAGCAGGACGCTCACATCGCTGCGGGCCACCGCGCCAAAGGTGCGGGCGGCAATGCCGGGAATGCCAATCATCCCCGTCCCTTCCACCGTGATGAGGCTCAAATCTTTGATGGCCGTCACCGCTTTGACGCCGCCGTTGACCGCCTCAT
>JANTGY010000281.1 GCA_024762695.1 Anaerolineae bacterium | reverse complement strand
TAGTAAGGTACGTAGTCGCGCTGTTCAGCGACGGAGTACCGTTGGATGACGCCACTCCGAAGACTACGTGGCTAACTACGAGCAGCTAATAATATCTTCTCTAAAAATGGCGGGGATTGGGGGATTAAAGGATTGATTTGATGAAAAATCTCCAAATCCCCTAATCCCCGCTTTTCATTCATGGTGACGGGCAAATGCCCGTGAAGTCTCCCAGGCAAATCTTTCAACCTCCCAAACTTGACCGCTTGACCGCCTGTGATAAACTGCAATTGCTATGAAAAATCGCGTTCGTTGGGTCGTGGGCTTGTTGTGGATTGTCGGACTTGTCGCCTTATGGGTCGGACGAGACACGGCCGCGTTCGATCCATCCGAGCCATTCAACGGGTTGGCCCAAATAGACGGCCCTTTAGCCCTAAACATGACCGTATCGCCGCCCATCGCTGCCCCTGGCGATACGTTGATTCTCTCCCTCCATTTACGCAACGAAATGAAGGTGACGGCCAGCCCCTCGCTGTCTTTGCGGCTGCCGCCCGGCTTACACGCCGACACTGCCGTTCTCCCCACCGGCATGACGCTCAACTTGCAAACCAACGCCCTGAATTGGCTGCCCATCTTACCGGCCAACGGCGGCGAACAACAAATTGACATCCCGCTGCGCGTGGAATCGGCCGATCTTACCCAGCCAGAACGAATTGTCACGGCCGTCCTCCGCTACGAAGAAGCCGAACAAACCGCCGACGCCTCCATCTGGATTGGCTTGCCGCCCCAAATCAACCAAATCCGACCGCTGCCCTCCGTTGCCGTCGGGCAGCCGGTGCAGCTCATTGCCGACATCGGCGGCCCCGGCCCCATCAGCCAATCCTGGCAGTTGGGCGACGGCCGTCGCGTTGACGTAGCCGACCCCATTGTGGCTTTCGCAGCCGCTGGCGAGTATGTCATAACCGTCGCCGCCCACAATCCATTAACAGCCTTACGCGGAACGGCCGTCACCAGTTCCAGCGTCATCACCATCGTTCCCCAGCCAGCGGCCCAATTCGTCCCCGACGACGACTCGCTCAGCGTTGGTCAGCCCGTCGTCTTCCGCAACTTCAGCGGCGGCCAACCGCCGCTCATTTATCGCTGGGATTTTGGCGACGGCACAATCGCCACCGACCCCGCCCCCAGCCACCAATACGCCGCTCCAGGCATCTACACCGTTCATTTGACCGTTGAGAACAGCTTCGGCCAATCGGAAGCGTTCTGGACAATGACGGTAGGCACACCGCCCATCGCCGACATGGAAGTAATGGCTTCGGCGCCGGCCGGGGAGCCGCTTTTGGGCCAGGCGTATGGCGACGACACCGTCGTCGCCTACCAGTGGGACATGGGCGACGGCGCCGCGCTTGAAGGCGAGACAATCAACCACATTTACCAACAGGGCGGCGATTTTTACGTCAGCATGATCGCTTACAACGAATTTGGCGGCACGGAAATCGGCCGTTGGGTGCATATTGACGCCGGTCAAACGGCCGTTTACCTGCCCCTGATTTTGCGATTGAATGAAACGACCAACGCCCTCGATCCTTACAATTTAGTCCTTGACCCGGTTGAGTTGGCCGAGCCGTTTGTGATGGGGGCCATGGAGCTGCCCGCCGGATTATCGCCATCCGATCAGCTATTCCTATACATCAACGAGGCGCGGCGACAATTTGCTCTACCGCCGCTCAACTTTACGCCGCAGCTAACCGCCGCCGCCCAACAACACACCAACGACATGGCCGCTTTCCGCTACACCGCCCATGCCGGTTCCGATAACTCGCTGCCCGCCGAGCGGCTGCTGCAAGCTGGTTACAGCGCCGGTTATGCCGGCGAAGCAACCGCCTGGGGCTTTGAACATCCCTACCAAGCGGTTGAATTTTGGGTCAACAGCCCGGCCCATCGCCGCATTATTTTGAACCAATACGCAACCGATGTCGGCGTGGGCTTTACAGTGGATTACGGCGCGCCCAATGTTTGGTATTGGACGGCCGAATTTGGCAACGCTTTTGCCGCCGCTGCCCAGCCATTTGTTCGTCTGGACGGCCCGGAACCGGGACTGGCCTTGATGATTAGCGAAGCGGCGACGTTTAGCTGGAATTGGCCGCTGCCGCTGGAACCGGGACAACGGTTTGTCGTTTACCGGCTGCAAGACAGCGCCGCCGTCCCCCTCGGCGAAGTTACGCAACCCCAATTGAACACGCGCTACAGCTTCGCCATGCCCGCCAGCAACGATTGGGACTGGGTAGGCGCGCATACCTGGCAAGTGAAGTTAGAAGACGAGAATGGAGCGGCCCTGCTTGCCAGCGAATCGCGGCCCATCAACTTCTTGCCCGATCCCAATGTGCCCACGCCAACGCCAATCGTAACGCCGACGGCCGTTCCCACCCTCGCCCCCACCACAGCGCCCATCACCCCCACGCCAACCCCCTACGTCCCCATCGGCACGCCCTTCCCCACCCCGCTGCCGCCACCCGTCGTCGTCACAGCCACGCCATCCTCTTAAATGATGAATGCGGAATGATGAATGCGGACTTGTCACCTGCCACTTGCCACCTGCTATCTTAAGGAATTTCCATGTTTACCACTCTGATTGACGTTGAAACCCTGTCTCGCCATGTCGCCGACCCAGATTGGGTAGTTGTGGACTGCCGGTTTAGTCTGGATGATACGGAATGGGGCCGCCGCGATTATGAGACGGCCCACATTCCCGGCGCGGTTTATGCTCATTTGGACGAAGTTTTGAGCAACCCGCCAACGACCGATAACGGCCGTCACCCCCTCCCACCGCCCGAAATCATCCGAGAACGATTAGGCCAGCTAGGCATTGCGGCCGATAAGCAAGTCGTCGCCTACGATACGGCCAACGGCATGATTGCCGCCCGGTTGTGGTGGATGCTGCGCTACATGGGCCATGAGGCGGCGGCCGTTCTGGATGGCGGCTGGCAGGCGTGGCAGGCCGCCGATTTACCGCAGCAAACAGGCATCGAAGAAAATGCGCCGCGCCAATTTAGCGGCGCGCCGCGCACCGATTGGGTTGTCCTGGCGAAGGCCGTCCCTAACGCGCCGCTTTTGGTCGATTCGCGCGCGCCGGAGCGGTATCATGGGCGGGAAGAGCCGATTGACCCCATCCCCGGACGCATTCCCGGCGCGGTCAACTATTTTTATCAAAAAAACTGGTCGGCAGACGGCCTTTATCTTTCCCCAGAGCAAATTCGCCGCCAATTAAAAGCAGTTCTGGGCGATACGACGCCTGCCGAGGCCATCTTTTATTGCGGTTCTGGCGTCTCGGCTTGCGTCAATTTGCTAGCGTTAGTCCATGCCGGGCTGGGCGACGGCCGTCTCTACGCCGGAGCCTGGAGCGATTGGATTACCAATCCAGCCCGCCCCATCGAACGCGACGCATGACGAAAGACGAAAGACCGAAGACGGAAGACGGACTACGGACTACGGAAGACGGACTACGGAAGACGTCATGCGTCATGCGTCGTGCGTCATACATCTGACACAAAATAAAAAGGCATCCCCATGACAGTAGAAATGTGGCTCGTTCTGGGCATTTTAATTACCGCCATCGTTTTTTTCATCACCGAATGGCTGCGTGTGGACGTGGTGGCGTTAGGCGTCGTAATCGCCCTGATGATTACCGGTATTCTCTCGACTGGCGAGGCGTTGTCCGGCTTCTCCAATTCGGCCGTACTAACCATCGCCTCCCTGTTCATTGTCGGCGGCGCGGCATTGCAAACGGGGCTGGCGGGAATGATTGGCCGCCGTATTTTGGCCGCTGCCGGAACCAGCGAACTGCGGTTAACGGCCGTTCTCATGGGCGCCGTCGCCCTTTTGTCCAGTTTCATGAGCGACACGGGAACAGTGGCCGTTTTGCTGCCCGCCGTCATCATTTTAGCCCGCTCAGCCAAAATCGCGCCGTCTAAACTGCTTGTTCCACTAGCCTTCGGCTCCCTTTTAGGCGGGGCAATGACCTTAATCGGCACACCGCCCAACATCATCGTTTCTGATTTATTGTACGAAGAGGGGTTACGGCCGTTTCAATTCTTTGATTATACGCCGGTCGGTCTGGTCTTGGTCGTCATCGGAATAGCGTTCATGCTTCTCATTGGCCGCCGCCTCTTACCCGATCGCCGAGTCGAACTGGCCGGGCAGCTTTTACCCACGCCCAAAGAATTGATTGAACTGTATCGCTTACCCGACAACCTCTTTCGATTGCGCGTCCGGCGCGGATCAGGTCTGGTTGGCAAAACGATTACCCAATCACAGTTAGGCCGCGATTTTGACATAACAGTCCTGAACATTATGCGTCCCGCCCAAACCCGCCCAGAAAGAGTGACGTTAACCAGGCGCCTGCCCAGTGACAACGGCCGTCCCGCCAAAGCTGAGCCTATCGCCCCCGAACTAAATACCGTCATCCAGATGGACGACATTCTAATTGTGCAGGGTGATGGCAACGATGTGACCCACGCCGCCGCTCGTTGGAACCTCGGCGTCCAACCGCCCAAACCCAAAGATGAAAAAGCGCTGCTCAACCGCGAAGTCGGCGTTGCCGAGGTGCTGTTACCGCCCCGCTCCAGCCTTGTTGGCAAAACCTTGGTGCAAGCTAAATTTGGCTCCCGTTTCAAGCTAACCGTTCTAGGTATCAACCGGCCCGGCGTTACCGTACAGCACGACCTGAAAAGCGCCGTGCTGCAATTTGGCGACACCTTGTTGGTGCAGGGCGCCTGGAAAGATATTTTGGCCCTCAAACAGCGTCCCCGCGACTTCATCGTCACCGGCCAGCCAGAAGAGATGTTGGCCGCGCCCGATCGCAGCAAAACCCGCATTGCCCTCATCATTTTATTGGGAATGCTGGCCTTGATGATTACCGACGCTTTGCCGGTGGCGACCTCCTCTATGCTGGCGGCGTTGGCGATGGTCTTGACCGGCTGCCTGACAATGGACGAAGCGTATCAATCCATCAACTGGCCCAGCATTGTCCTGGTTGCCGGTATGCTGCCCATGAGCATCGCTTTGGAAAAGGTGGGGCTGGTGGATGTAGCCGCCAATGGCTTGATCGAGATGCTGGGCGGCGCCGGGCCGTTGGCGATTTTGGCCGGGCTGTTTTTGTTGACCTCGCTGTTTACGCAAGTGCTGTCCAACACGGCGACGACGGTCATTGTGGCTCCCATCGCCCTGGCCGCCGCCCAAACGCTGGGCATCCAGCCTTACGCCTTTTTGATGGCTGTCGCCATTGCCGCTTCAATGGCTTTCGCCACGCCGGTCGCTTCACCGGTTAACACGCTAGTGATGGGCGCCGGCGATTACCGCTTCGGCGATTACGCCAAAGTGGGCGTGCCGATGATTTTGCTGTCATTGGCAGTCTCGGTTGTCCTTTTGCCGCTGTTGTGGCCTTTTTAAGCTGTGGATTGATGAACATTTAGAAAATAAATCGGTAATGGATTGTCATTCCCGCGAAGGCGGGAATCCATGCTTTTGCCAGAGTGGATGCCTGCCTTCGCAGG
>JANTGY010000280.1 GCA_024762695.1 Anaerolineae bacterium | reverse complement strand
TTGCCCACCATCAAATAAATGAAAATGACTGCTGCTGTAGGGTAAGATGTTATCTTGCCCGGACAAGTTAACAACTTGTCCTACATTTATAGAGGAGGAACGCTATATGAAAATAAAATTATTGTTGCTGCTATCCGTCATTGCCCTCGTTTTAGGGATAAGAATAGCCCCGGCCCGTACCGCAGAAGAGATTACAATTCATCTCCCCATTGTTCTTAGCCCGATGACGGCCGCATACGGACACGCCAGCATCACATCTTACGACGGCCCGCAAACCTGCGTCGCCTGCCACCAGGCCGAGGCCGAAGAAATGCACGGCTCCGTTCATTACCAGATGTCGGGGGCTACGCCCAATGTGCCCAATATAGATGGCGAGGCCGGTAAAAACAACAGCGCCTTCAACACCTACTGCGGCACAATCGAAACCTCGCGCTGGGCCACCTGCGCTGGCTGCCACGCCGGATACGGCCAGCGTCCCCAACCCGACCCCACGACCGATCAATTGAATAACATTGACTGCCTAATGTGCCATCAAGATGATTATGCCCGAACCGCCGCCGGGCCATATGAAGAGGTAACGGCCGTTGATGGAGATGGCAATCCACGAACCATTCAGGTCCCCATTGAAGACGAAAACGGCTTCTTCTACATGCCCAATGCAGCCAAAATGAACATCACGCCGCTGGAAGCCGCCCAAACCGTCCATGCCACCACGCGCACCACCTGCTTGCGCTGCCACGCCGGCGCCTCCGGCAGCGATGGCGGCAAACGAGGCGACATCTCCTCCATCACCGCCAATCCCCCCCTTTCTTCTGATGTACACATGAGTCCCCAGGGCCAAGATTTTACCTGCGCCCAGTGTCACGATGCTGGTAACCACTTGGTGCGTGGACGCGGGCTAGATTTGCGCCCTAACGACGTAGCCGAACGCTTTAGCTGCGAACACTGCCATACCGAGCAGCCCCATGGCGACTACGACCCCAATCGTGGCGACCGGCGCGATGTGCATGCCGCGCGCGTCGCTTGTCAATCCTGCCATATCCCTACCTTCGCCAAAGATATGAGCACCGAAATGGAACGCGATTGGCTCAACCCCTTCTACTCGCCATCCGCATGCAGCGGGCAAGGCGGCTGGAAACCAGAAGAAATCCGCGAAAGTAACGTCATTCCCACCTATGAATGGTTTGATGGCGCCAGCGAAGTGTACGCTTTAGGCCAAATTCCCACCCAAAACGCCGATGGCGAGTACGCTTTAGGCGTGCCGCTGGGGGATGTGGCCTCCGCTGGAGCCAAACTGTATCCCATGAAGGAACATCGCTCCATCTCCGCCTTGCATGACGCCACCGGCCAGCTCATCCCCCATTCGACCTTCACATTCTTCACTACTGGCGATTATGATCTGGCCGTTCAAGAAGGCATGGTTCAAGCGGGAATGACCGGCAGCTACACCATCGTTCCCATTCATACTTTCCAGACTATCAATCATGGCGTCGAAGTCGCTCAAAACGCGCTGGAATGCGGCGACTGCCATGGCGATAGAGATTTTACTGGCGGGCCGCCGCGTATGGATTTGCAAACTGATTTAGGATATGGTCTAAAGGATTCTGCCGCCCAAGTTTGTACGCAATGTCATAATTATGAAACGTCAGAGGGGTTCACTCCCACACATCAAAAGCACGTGCAAGAAGAGCAATACGATTGCTCATGGTGTCACACATTCTCCCGTCCCGAGCGCGGTTTAACCGCCCCTTAAAAAAACAGCCTCCGGGGGGTTTTAACCCTCCCGGAGGCTGTCGCCTAATGCGTTAAAATTTTGCTTAAGAACAACTTCGTTCGTTCATGCTGCGGATTATTGTACAAATCCTCTGGCGTAGCGATTTCAATGACCTGACCTTCATCCATAAACATCACCCGGTCGGCGGCCGAGCGAGCAAATCCCATCTCATGCGTGACAACGACCATCGTCATGCCTTCTTTAGCCAGGTCAAGCATCACATCCAGCACTTCCTTAATCATTTCCGGGTCTAAAGCGCTGGTCGGTTCGTCAAACAGCATTACTTTGGGATTCATGGCTAGCGAACGGGCAATAGCTACCCGCTGCTGCTGCCCGCCTGATAGCTGACGGGGGTATGCATTCGCTTTTTCGGGGATGCCGACGCGGGTTAACTGCTCCATACCAATGCGATCTGCTTCCTCCTTGCTCCGCTTACGCACCAGTTTTTGGGCAATTGTTACGTTTTCTAAGGCCGTTAAATGAGGAAATAGGTTAAATTGCTGGAAAACCATCCCCACTTCGGCGCGCACTTCGTTAATGTCGGTTTGTTTATCTTCTAAGTGAACGCCATCAATGTAAACGGCGCCTTTGGTCGGGACTTCCAGGTGATTAATGCAGCGCAAAACGGTGCTTTTGCCAGAGCCGCTTGGCCCGACAATGATGACCACTTCGCCTTGCTTTACACGTAAATCAACGCCTTTGGCGGCTTCGATGCTGCCAAAATATTTATGCAAGTTTTCGACGACGACCATTTCGGTGTGTAAGGTTTTATTTGGCATCTTTACGTAACCGTCCTTCATACCATCGCAATAATAAACTTAATGTGAGGGTCATGCTTAAATAGAAAAAGGTCAAAACCAGATAAGATTCAGGAAAACGGAAGGTGCTGCCCGCGTGGAGCCGCGACCGCTGGGTTAATTCGCGTACGGCCAAAACCGATGCCAGAGAAGAATCCTTGAGCATGGCGATGAAATCATTACCTAGCGCCGGGGAAATGTTACGCACGGCTTGCGGTAAAATAATGTATTGCATCGCTTGCCGGGCCGTCATTCCTAATGAGCGGGCCGCTTCCATTTGCCCTTTGGGGATGGATTCGATTCCGGCGCGAAAAATTTCGGCCAAGAAAGCGCCGTAGATAATGGCCAAGGACAGAATTGCGCGCAATTCGGTGGACACATCTCGGTTGTTAATCCCCATGCTGTTGCTAACGGCCGGTACAATGACAAATGATAAAGTAAGGATGAGTACCAGGGTGGGCACGCCGCGAATAAACTCAACGTAGGTTATGGCGATATTGCGGATAATTTTGTTGTGGCTGATGCGCCCCAGCCCAGCTAACAGCCCAAAAATGAGGGCCAAGCCGAAACCACCCAAAGTTATGACGAGAGTTGTCTTGATACCGGGAAGGATGAAGGTAAATGCCTGATTAATGTCCTCATCAGATATGATGAGGATTGTCATGACGACAAGAAAACTAAAAATTGCCACGAGCCACCAGGGAAATTCACTCCAACTGATGGCGGCCATTTTTTGTGTTTGGGGATCGTCTAAGTGGGGAGGACTAAAATCGGGTTCTGCCATATCTTTTTCTCCTGTAGGTGTGGACAGATGTCTTCCGGGCAACTGTCATTTACTCTTGATAATACCTTGAAAGCAGCCTAAAACAAAAAAGCGCCAGTCATATGACTGACGCTTTTTATATTTTTAAGACCTGACAGGTTTTGCAAACGGCCTAGTCAAGCGCAACTGTAAATCATGGATGACAATGATTTGGTGGCAACCTGTCAGGGCTAGGTCTAAACGGCCGTTACCCTTCCGGGAACAAGTCGTCGTAGGTAATCGTGAAATCAGGCCCAAAGAACTGTAGATTGATTTCTTCCAGGAATCCATTGTGCGCCAACTCGGCTAGAGCGGCATCCACCGGCTCAACCAGGTCGCTGCCCAGCGGATAGATGAAACCCAACTGGTCGCTGGACATCGAAGGCCCAACCAACTTCAACTTGTCGGCATTTTCACCCAGGTAGCCTTGTCCGGCAATCTCATCAATGATAACGGCGTCAATGTCGCCCGCGATGAGGGCTTGGACGGCGAAGGGGAACTGCTCAAAGGCTTGAATACGGTCTTCGGACAGATATTGGATGGCGGTCTCGTAGTTGGTTGTGCCTGTTTGGGTTCCCAACAGGAGGTCTTCATTGTTGACGATGTCGTCAATACTTTCAATGCGGTCTTCATCCAAACGAACCAGCAGCCGCTGTTCGATGTTGATGTAGCCGGCGGAAAAGGCCACGATTTCGGCGCGGTCTTCAGTGATGGTGATACCGTCGGCGGCGGCGTCATACTGGCCGTCGGCCACGGCCTGGATCATGCCTTCCCAGCCCGCTTCAACGTAAACGGGGGTGCAGTTGATGAGTTCGCAAATTGCATTCCACACTTCATAATCCCAGCCGGCCGGTTCGCCGGTGTCGGGGTCAATGTAGTTGAAAGGCAAATAGGCATTCTCAACGGCGATGGTGACTTCACGGCCGTCCAAATCAGGCATAGCCATTTCCTCGTCCATCGCCTCTTCTTCCGGCGGGAAGAGGTCGTCGTAAGTAATATCGAAGTCGGCCCCGAAATATATCGCATTGATCTCTTCCAGGAACCCGTTTTGCGCCAATTCCGTCAAAGCCGCGTCTACCGGCTCAACCAGGTCGCTGCCTAATGGATAGATAAAGCCCAACTGGTCGCTGGACATGGAGGGTCCGACCAGTTGTAGTTTATCAGCGTTCTCACCCAGATAGCCTTGCCCGGCTACTTCGTCAATGATGACAGCGTCAATGTCGCCTGCGATAAGAGCTTGCACGGCAAAGGGGAACTGCTCGAAGGCTTGAATGCGATCTTCGGATAGGTATTGCGCAGCCGTTTCGTAATTCGTTGTGCCAGTCTGCGTCCCTAAAATCAAGTCTTCGTTATCGACGATGCTCTCGATGCTTTCGATGCGATCTTCGTCAACACGAACCAGCAAACGTTGTTCGATGTTGATGTAGCCAGTAGAGAAATCAACGATTTCGGCGCGGTCTTCGGTGATGGTGATGCCGTCGGCGGCGGCGTCATATTGCCCGTCGGCCACAGCCTGAATCATGCCTTCCCAGCCCGCTTCGACGTAGACGGGGGTGCAGTTGATGAGGCCGCAGATTTCGTTCCATACATCGTAGTCCCAGCCGGCCGGTTCGCCGGTATCGGGATCAATGTAGTTGAAGGGTAAATAAGCGTTTTCGACGGCGATGGTTACTTCACGGCCGTTTAAATCAGGCATACCGTCCGCAGCAGGCTCTGCCGACTCGGAAGAGTCGGATGCTGCAGGCTCTTCGGCGGCTGGCTCTTCAGCAACCGGTTCCTCAACGGCCGGTTCCTCGACGGCCGGCTCTTCGGCTGTGCCGCCGCAGGCAGCCAACGCCAGAGCCAACATCAAGATAATTAATAAAATACTCAATCGTTGTGTCTTCATCTTCTCTTTTCCTTTGCCTTATCATTAAGGCGCTAAACAGGCTTCTTTTTCGGCTAAAGCTATCCCCAGCGTTTGTTTCGCCGCTTGAATCGCTTTGGAATCGCTTGCGAAAAACTGCATAAATTATGTCATGCCTTGAGGCTTTTGCCAAAAAAAATAGCCGCGATCGCCAGTTCATCTCCTGTGAAAATGGGACACGGATTAACACGGATGAACACGGATAAGAGATGTGTCCCGTTTTCGTTCATTTGATGGTGCGCCGCAGGCGCGTGGTGTCT
>JANTGY010000279.1 GCA_024762695.1 Anaerolineae bacterium | reverse complement strand
TGAATTTATTTCACTGGCTGTTCGATAAACTATATCCGGTTATTCGCTTTATTTACGAAAAAATTCAAGGGCATCGCTGGTTTGATGAAATTACGCCGCAGTTATGGCTGGGCGGCGCACCCACATACAAACGCGACTACCAATTTCTGCTGGATAACGACATTGACGCGGTCGTCAACATTCGCGCCGAACGAGAAGACGACATAGACTTTTACGCCCGGCACAACATGAATTACCTGCGGTTGAACGTGCTGGACATCATGGCGCCGCCGCCGGCAGTTTTAGAAGAAGGCGCGCGCTGGATGGATGAACAAATCAAGCAGGGGCGGACGATTCTGGTACACTGCGCTAAAGGGCGCGGCCGTTCGGCGGCTTTGCTGGCCGCTTATTTGATGAATCATCGGGGGATGAGTTTTGTCGAGGCGGGGAATTTGATGCGGGGAAAACGGCCGTTAACCAAACTCGAATCCCGCCATGAAAAACAAATCGAAGCCTGGCTTAGCGCCAAAAATTAGTGGCATTTCAGTGACATCAATGTAATTCAGCTTACAAAAGTTGCTTACATTGCCGCTCCTGCCTATAATGCCGCCCAACCTACGGGGGTCGGCGATCCCCCACCCTTTTTCAAGTATCATCAATTTAGGAAAGACCTTGACGAGCGCTTTCAATCAAGCTAACACAGAATTACGGAGACCCGGGATAGGAAGGACAAAAAAACTCCTATCATCGCTTCGTGCTGCGCCCACACGCTCATTTACAAACGCATCTTTACGAATGCTTTAATCAAAAATCATTGATTTTTACCGGGGAATGTGAGCCGACATACCCTTTGGTAAACGCCGGGGGTAAAAACAATGTGTATGGCACAGCCTCAAGTTCTCACTGAGGTTTGTGACGGCCGTACCAGGGAAATGTTCAACCTGGCTGCGGTAAAATTTTTCTGCATTCTGAGGAGGTAAGATGCGAAGTAAAAAGTTTTTCCTAATTGGCATTGTCCTATTGATAGCCTTGACTATCGTCGGGTCAGTCGCCAGCCAGCAGGATCCGCTGGCTGACGGCATTCCCCCCGCCATTCGGCTCAAAGTCGGCTCTTTTATCCCCAATTTGGAAACATTAGAAATGGTGGAAAGCTTGCAAATTGACGGGTACAGCCTGGGCCAATCCGGCTATTACATCGTCCAATTTTCCGGGCCAATTCAAGAAGCGTGGAAAGCGCAAATTGAGGCCGCCGGCGGCGTCATCGTCGAATACATCCCCGATTACGCCTTTAAAGTGCGGCTGAACGCCGTCCAATTAAGCCAGGTCAAGAAATTAGACAATGTGATTTGGACAGGCATTTTCCAACCGGCTTACAAAATCAGCCCCAACCTCACGCGTGATGGCATACGCCTGTACAAATTGAGCGTCGAAGCCGACACCTCGGCCGATATTGCCGCCAGAGCCATCGCCAAAATTGGAGGGCAGTTGATTCGGCAAGACGGCCGTTTCCTCGTCGTCGCCGCAGATCAGTCCCAAATTGACGCCCTGGCCAACATCACCGATGTGGCCTGGATCGAAGACTTTGTCCTATACGAAAAACATAACGAATACGGCGCCGGCGTCATCATGGGCGCCAACACGGCTAACGCCAATGGCTATGATGGCTCAACTCAAACTGTCGCTGTCGCCGACACAGGGTTAGGAAATGGAACCCATGCGGCCAATGCCGGTATTCCCGCCGATTCCATTGCCCCCAACAAGTTAACTATCCAAGATTTCCCAACAGCCAGCGCGGCCGGTTGTTACAACGCCGTCAACGATGGCGCCCAGGATGTTGACAGCGGTCATGGCACGCACACGGCCGTTTCTGTTGTTGGCGACGGCATTGCCGGCATAGGAAAAGGAACCGCGCCCGCAGCCAATCTGATTTTTCAGGCTGTCGAAGATTACGTGGACATGATTCAGACCTGCGCATTCCAATATGCGGATGGCTACTACTTGCTCGGTCTTCCCACAGACATGACCAATCTCTACCAACCCGCCTACAACGCCGGCGCCCGCATCCACTCCAACTCCTGGGGCAGCGACGCCGCCGGCGATTACACAGAAGACTCAGCCACCACCGACACCTTCATGTGGAACAACCCCGACATGCTCATCACCTTCTCCGCCGGGAACGCCGGAACGGACGCCAACAGCAACGGCGTGGTTGACAATGACTCCATCGGTTCCCCAGCCACCGCCAAAAACGTACTAACTGTTGGCGCCAGCGAGAATGATCGTCAAGGCGACTGGGCCTGTGATACGGGTTTGAACTACACGACCTGCGCTAGTCAGGGCGGCCAAAACGACATCTTCACCTACGGCTCTGCCTGGCCCACAGATTTCCCGGCCCCACCGCTAAGCAGCGACCCCAGCGCGGGCAATGCCGAGCAGATGGGCGCCTTCTCCAGCCGCGGCCCGACGGACGACGGCCGTATCAAACCTGATGTCGTCGCTCCTGGAACCTGGGTGCTCTCCGGCTACTCCGATTTGTACCAGGAAGGGTATGACGGCTCGCCCAATCCGCAGAACAACGCCTATCAATACGATGGCTACGGATTTCCCTTCAGCAGCGGGCTAAAATACATGAGCGGCACATCCATGTCTAACCCGCTGGCTGCCGGCGCGGCGACCGTTGTCAAAGATTATTACCAAAAAGCGCACACCCACGCCGCCAGCGCCGCATTGACCAAGGCTACGTTAATTAACACGGCCGTTGACATGCTCGATGAAAACAACGACGGCGTCAACGACAACGACTTCCCCATCCCCAACAACCACGAAGGCTGGGGGCGCGTTAACCTCGCCGCCGCCACCGATGGCACACAGCAATACGTGGACAACGCCGCCGGCATTGGCACAGGCGGCTCCGCCAGCTACCAATACAGCCTCGGTACGGCCGGTTCCCCCTTCAAAGTCACCCTGGTTTGGACTGACTATCCCTCCACTGCCGCCGCCGCCGCCAATCTAGTAAACGATCTCAACCTCGTCGTCACTGCCCCCGATGGCACAACCGCTTACCTGGGCAACGTCTTCAGCGGCGGCTGGTCGCAAACCGGCGGCAGCGCCGACAGCGTCAACAACGTCGAAAATGTCTACGTCCAATCGGCGGCCGCCGGAACCTGGACTGTGACGATTAACGGCGCCAATGTTCCACAAGGGCCGCAGCCTTTCGCCATCGTGGTTGACGGGCAGTTCGGCGTGGCGCCAACGCCAACCAACACGCCCATCCCGCCCACCAACACGCCCGGCCCATCGCCCACGCCCACCGACATCCCCACCGGGCCGGTTTGCAACACCTATAACAGCGCTGACACGCCCATCAACATGCCCAACGGTGTAGCGACCATTTCATCAAACATCTCCGTTGCCGGAACCAGCGGCAGCATCACCGATGTGAATGTGACAATTGACAATCCACATGCCTGGGTTGGCGACCTGATCTTCACGGTCAGCGGCCCCACCACCGCCAGCGTCACGGTCATTGATCAACCGGGCGTACCGGCCAGTACCTACGGCTGCAGTGGCGACGATATTCTGGCTACGCTGGACGATGCCGCCGCTTCGCCCGTAGAAAATGAATGCGCCGGGACGATTCCCACCATCAATGGCACATTCTCGCCCAACAATCCGTTAAGCGGGTTCAATGGGTTAGCGGCCAATGGAACCTGGACGCTTCAAGTTCAGGACACCTATACTTCAGCCGACGCCGGTTCGCTCAACAGTTGGAGCATCGAAATCTGCACCGACGGCCCGCCGCCTCCGCCAACGAACACACCAATCCCACCAACGGCGACGCCGATTCCGCCGACGAACACGCCCGCGCCGCCCACAAACACACCACTACCGCCAACGGCAACCAATACGCCGCTGCCGCCTACCAATACCCCCATCCCCCCCACGGCGACGCCCATTCCGCCCACGCCCACGCCAAATCCCGGCGGCAATGATGTGATTTATGTCAGTTCTACCTCAGGCGGCTCTGCTGGCGGCGTCGGATTTAGAGATGAGGACATCTTGAGCCACGACACTGTCACCGGCGCCTGGGCGATGGTGTTTGACGGCTCTGATGTCGGTGTGACCAATGATGTCAACGCCTTCTTCAGAATGGCTGATGGTTCTTATTTGATTAGCTTCAATACTGGAACCAGCGTGCCCGGCGTGGCTACTGTGGATGATTCGGATGTTGTGCGCTTCATTCCCACCTCGTTAGGCACGACCACATCGGGTACGTTCGAATGGTATTTTGACGGCTCTGATGTTGGTTTGTCGGCCAGCGGCGAGGATGTAGATGCAATTCATATGTTGGCAGACGGCCGTATCCTCATGAGTACAGTTGGCAGCTACAGCGTATCTGGAGCATCTGGCGCGGACGAAGACCTAATCATCTTTACGCCCACTGCCCTGGGCAGCGCCACCAGCGGAACCTGGGCGCCCTACTTCGACGGCTCTGACGTTGGTTTAAACACTTCCAGCGGGGAAGATGTGACCGGCGTCTGGCAATCTGATGGCGGCCACATTTATCTGACAACGCTAACCACAGTTGGCGTAACCGGCGTAACCGGCGATGGCGCCGACATCTTTATCTGCGCGCCCAGCTCGCTGGGTTCAACGACCAGCTGTACCTTTAGCATGTACTGGGACGGCTCAGCCAATGGCTATGCCGGCGAGCGCATGGATGGTTTCTACATCGGTCAATAAGCTTTCCAAATAGGGAATGAAGAGAGGGTCTCGTTTGAACGAGGCCCTCTTTTTTGTTTACTGTACAACGCCGTTTACAAGTTGGGAAGCATCGACACATCGACAGAATTTCAGTACACTCAGTTGGGTTTTGTCACATTAAGTGAGGATTTGATAAATGCGCGCGAAAAAGAGCCTGACGTTTGTTCTGTTTTTGCTTGTTTTAATCATAACAGCATGCAGTTCGCCGGAACCAGTTTTGTTACCCACAGCGATCCCGGTGGCAGAACTGCCTACGCTGCCACCGCCAACAGCTACCTCCCTGCCCGCGACAACCGATCTGACGACACTGACCGTTACGCCACCTCCCTCGCCCGTACCGGCTACGCAGCCCCCCCAAGCCACGCCAACGCCTGCCGAATCTTTTATCGGCATCGCTTCCGTACAAGATGGGGATGAATTCATGCTGGGTCGTGAGGTCTCGGTTCGGGGACTGTTGCAACGGCCGTCCACAACCTCTGTCTGGCTGGCTTTGATCAGCTGGAACGGCCGTCTCCTCATCGAAACCGAAGCCACAGCCGACGACAAAAGCTGGGAAGCCGTCTTCGCCATCCCGCCTCATGTCAGCGGCGCGGCCTATTTACAAGCTTCGCTGCGCGACGAAGCGGGCGAGGTTGTGGCCGACGACCGGACTGATGTGATGTTGATCACGGATACGACGGTTGACGGCCGTTACCTGAAATTAGCACGGCCGTTAGCGGGAGAAACGGCCGTTTCCGGCTACAATCTCATCTTCGACGGCATCGTCTACCGCCCCGCCAACAGCGCCATCACCATCT
>JANTGY010000278.1 GCA_024762695.1 Anaerolineae bacterium | reverse complement strand
AACGGCCGTGTCTACGCCGGAACCTCCTACGGTCTGAGTATTTGGGATGGCGGCAGTTGGACAACGTATCGGATGGACAATTCCGACCTGATCAGCCACGATATTCGGGCGACGGCCGTCATTGGCGGCGGGCCAACCCTGCCCGCCCCGGCTCCCAAAGCCAACGGCTCGCTGGTGGGCAGCATCACCGTCGATAACGAAGCTTACCCCGACGCCCGCGTCGAAATCTGCGTTGAATCGCTGTACAGCAACTTTTATGGCGATACGCCCTGCTCCGATCAGCCGCTCTTCTTCCAAACAACCACCAATGCCGACGGCGTCTTCAGCTTCAGCGATGTTCCGCCGGGCCTTTACGTCCTTGTTGCCGAGACGGCCGATGGGTGGGCGCAGCTCACTAACGATTTCGGCATCGGTTCGGAAATGGTTCCCATCTTTGAAGCCGACGAAACCGACATCGGCGAAATTTACATCGAATCGGAGTAAGGATAGAGGATTGAGCGAGAGCTAGAGGGAAAGCACCCCTCTAGCTCTACCCTCTCGCTCTCGCTTAAGGAATTAATTATGTTACGTCTCAATGTACTGGCTATCGTTTTCATATTCATCAGCGCGCCGGTTGGCTTGCTCAGCCGCCAATTGTTTATGCCGGAACAAGAACTTTCTTCGGTTCTGATAGGTGGGATTATGCTCATTTTGTTGGATGTAGATTATCGCTGGCGCAATGCCCGGTTTGCGGGCCAGGCCAAGTGGCTGCAAGGAGAGGCTGGCGGTCAAGTGGTGGTTGTGCCGGTGTGGGGATTGGGCATTGTTTTGTTGATTTATGCGGTTTTGGGGATGACGGCCGTTTTACCCCTCTAGCAGCTTGTCGCAGAAAGAATAATGGGACATGAATTTCAAGGATAAACACAAATTTTTTAACGTTTTTAGCTTGAAAATCCGTGTTTATCTGTGTTAATCCGGGTCCTGTCAAGGGTTTCAAGATTTTTTCGACTGATCTTCCCCCAGTTTTATGGACATGCGGGGATTGACCCCAATGGCCTGACCATCAGCGATGGGTATCTCAAACTAGATACCAACCTCGGCGCGCCCCCCATGCAGATTGCGATCATGCCGATGAAATTGGGCGCATGAAAGTGGATTCTACTTCCCCCTTTCTTTAATATTTGCCCTACGTCAGGCTGGGGAAAAACGATCAACGGAACCAGCGATTTATTCTTACCCACTGTTCAAATGCCGTGATAGGTTTGGGGAAGGAAACGGCCGTTCCCCCCAATTTGCTTTATAATGAAACCAGACATAGGCATTAAACAGCAAAAAGGGGGTAAAAATGACCGGCTCCACCCAACAACGCCGCGACGACATACCGCAAAACGCATTGCCCCAGCAAACGCGCCGCTATCACAATCACGCCCTCAACAGCGCCGCCTGGGACCAGTTTCAGCCGCGCCCCGGCGACATCATCATCGCCACTGCGCTAAAAGCGGGCACAACCTGGATGCAGACGATTGTCGGCAACTTAATTTTTCAGGATGCGCCCATGCCCGGCCCATTGTGGCAGTTGACGCCCTGGCTGGATTCGCGTTTTTGCCCCCTGGCGGAAGAATTGGCCCGCCTTGAAGCCCAAACGCATCGCCGTTTTCTCAAAACGCACCTGCCGTTGGACGCGCTGCCTTATTATCCAGAAGCCAATTACATTGTCGTGGGACGCGACGGCCGTGACGTCTTCATGTCACTATGGAACCATTACCGGCATATGCAACCGACCATCATCGAACGCCAAAACCAATGGCCGGAACGCGCCAACGATCCCTATCCGCCCTGCCCCGATGACATTCACGATTTCTTCCGTGATTGGATCAGCAAGAGCTGGCTGCCCTGGGAACAGGACGGTTTTCCTTTCTGGTCGCTTTTTTACCATTTACAATCCTGGTGGGCGTACCGGCATTTGCCCAACATCCTTTTTGTGCATTTCAACGACTTACTGGCTGATTTGGACGGGCAAATGCGCCGCATCGCCGCCTTCTTGAACATCCCCGTCAATGAGGCTGTTTGGCCGGAACTGGTTGACAAGGCAACATTCAAAACGATGAAGGCCCATGCAGCAGATGTCGTTCCCGGCAGCGGCGGTTTCCTGGTTGGCGGAGCGCAGCAATTCTTGCATAAGGGGACGAACGGCCGTTGGCGCGGCATCTTAAACCCAACCGAGCTGGAGCAGTATGAAGCGGCGGCCAAAAAACAATTGAGCCAGGATGGCCAACGGTGGCTGGAAAATGCTCCATGACCGATGATTTCATCCAATTTTTGACAATCTCAAATTTCCCCCTTGACTTTCAAGCTACTTGAAGCTTTATAATGCTGACCAACTACAGAAGTAAGCGTTCAGCCCGTCAGCCTGCTTAGCTGCAATGCTGATAGCTGAGCGCAAACTTATAGCAAAGGATGCGGTCAAGATGTTTCGAATCGGTGAATTTTCCAAAATCGCGCAGGTTGCTGGCAGCCAACTCCGCTATTATGACGAAATTGGGCTGCTCAAACCGGCCAAAATTGATGAATGGACGGGCTATCGTTATTACAGCGCCCAGCAGCTTCCCCGCCTCAACCGCATTCTGGCGTTGAAGGAATTGGGACTATCCCTCGACCAAATTAAGCGGATGTTGGACGACGATGTGTCGGCCGATGAAATTCGGGGCATGTTCGCCCTCAAAAAAGCGCAGGCCGAGCAAGCGGTGCGCGATGAGGTAGCCCGATTGCGCTCCATCGAAGCGCGGCTGACCCAAATCGAAGGCGGCGATTTGAGCGGTAAATTGGATATTGTCATCAAATCTGTGCCCGCTCAGCCCTATCTTTCGCTGCGAAAAACATGCGCCTCGTTTGACGCCGCCAGCGCTACATTGATGGAGATGTTTCAAACGCTGCCCAGTCTGGTCGGCGATAAAAATTTGGGCCATTTTACGGCCATCTTGCACTCTGAAATGTATGACACGGCCGATGTTGATTTGGAGATGGGTTTCATCTTAAATGGCAAGGCCCCCTCACAACATACATTACCCAGCGGATTGACGGTGGCGGTACGCACGCTGCCCGCCGTCGCCATGATGGTCACGGCCGTTCGGGTCGGCCCACCAGAAACATCGCTCACCTGCCGGGCCGGGTTGGCTAACTGGGTAGAATCGAACGGGTATGAATTTGCCGGAAACGGCCGTGAACTCTTCATCGTCCCGCCCCTGCCCGGCAAAGAACACGAAACCGTCATGGAAATCCAATATCCCATCGCCAGACAGGATGCGACAAGCATGCTCCTGTCCTGATTTTTACCGCAACTCCCACAACCGCATAACCAAATCGTAAGCAAAATCACCGATTTCGCGCGCCCAATCGCGCAATCTTTATCCCATGCCGTCCACAAACGTGTTTGACGCACCTATTTCAACGCATTCTGGTTAGGTAGGGGCGACCCTTGTGGTCGCCCAACTGGGCAGGCACAAGACCTGCCCCTACTAAATTATCCCCGTTTATAAGTTCATCTTTAGCAAAAGGAGTAAATACAATGAGTACCATTACCCGCGAAGTTTTGATTGACGCTTCCCCCCAAAAAGTGTGGGCCGCTTTAGCCGATTTTGGCAACATCTATCTCTTCAACCCCAATGTGCCCCAATCCTATCTGACCTCGGAGCAAACAGCCGGCGTCGGCACAACCCGCCACTGCGACTTTAACATGATGGGCGCGTCGGTTGAAGAACGGATTGTTGAGTGGCAAGAAAACAAGTCGATGAAAGTTGACATCTATGCCTGGAAAAATCTGCCCGGCATAAAAAAGATGACGGCAGCGCTCAAATTGGATGAGGTGAACGGCCGTACCCGCCTGCAAGGCACGATGGAATACACCCTCAAATACGGCCCCCTCGGCAAAATCATGGATGCGTCCATGATGAAACCCCGCAACACGAAAGCGTGGGAAGGACTCCTGGCTGGTATCAAGCGCCACCTGGAAACTGGCGAAGTCATTAATGGCCTGCAGCAGCTCAATCTTGATGTTGTAGCTGTGCCTGCATAATCCTGGCAACTAAAAACCTGACAGGTCTCACAAAGCCTCTCGCCCCAACCAGAGTCTTCAAAGACCTGTCAGGTTTGAAAAATGGAGAAAACCATGAACAATTTCAAACAAAAATACGGCCCCTGGGCCTTAGTCACCGGCGCATCCTCCGGCATCGGCCAGGAATTTGCCCGCCAATTGGCCGCCGCTGGCCTCAACGTCGCCGTTGTCGCCCGCCGGCAGAATCGTCTGGCCGACCTGACTGCGGAATTAGAAAGCAAACACGGCGTGCAAACACAGACCATCCCCGTTGATTTGACCGCCCCTGATTATCTGGACAACATCCAATCGGCCACAGCCGACCTCCAAATCGGCCTGCTCATCAACAACGCCGGCGCCGGCGTCCCCGGCGCGTTCCTCAAGCAAAGCGTAGACGATTACACGCGCGTCGTGCAGCTCAACGTCACCGCGCCTATGCAGTTGGCCCATGCCTTCGGCGCGCGCATGATTCGGCAAGGGCGCGGCGGTATCATCTTCGTTTCTTCCATTGCCGGGTACACGGGAACGCCTTACATGGCCAACTATGCCGCCACAAAATCCTATCTGCTCAATCTGGGCGCGGCCCTGAATGTGGAATTCAAGCCCAAAGGGGTTGATGTGCTGGTTGTCTCCCCCGGCCCCACGCGCACGGAGATGATGGAAATGGAAAACACCGATTTCAGCAATCTCCCGATGAGCTGGATGACGGCCGAAGCAGTCGCCGCCGCTGGACTGCAAGCGTTGGGCAAAAAACCAACGGTTATCCCTGGCGGGATGAACAAGATGATGAATTTTATGGCGACACGGGTCATGCCGCGCCAAACGGCGCTATCGATGTTTGGCAGCATGATGTCAAAGGGAATGGATCCGGCGATTTTGTAGCTTCCCTGCACGGGATGAGATAAGAAACAGCCGCCCGTTCTGGGCGGCTGTTTATGTACATTGGGCGGCGGATACGGCCGTTACCTGTCAGAAAAGATGCAAACTAATGTGTCTTATTGTCAGGCTACAATGCCATTGGTTTGGATAAAATCTCAACCAAAAGTTTAATGGACGCTTCTACATCGCGCACATCTACTGTTTCGCTAGGCGAATGAACGTAGCGACAGGGGATGGAAATACAGCCCGCCGCGCTGCCGGCATTGGAAATCTGAATGGAGCGCGCATCGGTAGAACCGCCTTCCAATACTTCAAGTTGATAAGGAATGTCGGCTTCCTCGGCGCGCTGCTTCATCAATTTGACCAGCCCCACGTGGGCGATCATGCCGCTGTCTTTGACTTTGATGGCCGCGCCCTTGCCCAGGCTGACGTCCATGGGGCGGGCTTCAGGCACATCGCCGACGCCGGTCACGTCCAGAGCAATGCCCACATCGGGGCTGATGCCGTTGGCGGCGACCATTGCCCCGCGCGTGCCGACTTCTTCCTGCACGCTAAAGACGAAGTGAACTTCGTGGGGCGTCTTTTTCAGCCGTTTGAGGGCTTCGATGGCGACAACGCA
>JANTGY010000277.1 GCA_024762695.1 Anaerolineae bacterium | reverse complement strand
ATGGAACCGGTTCCAATTAGCGATACTATACAATAGCCAGAGAGGGATGTCAAGAAGCAAAAACGGCCGTTTCTCACGAAACGGCCGTTTTCAAACCTCAAAAATAGTCAGTTAAACTACTGAGCAATCACATCGGCAATAATCTTATCGGCTACAATTTCCTGAATGCCCTGATCCAAGTGGCTGGTAAAGCCCACGCAGGAACAATTCATTTCGCCCAGCACATATTTGTCGCTGCCGTCATCGTTGTTGTCTAGCATGAAATCGGCCGTCCAAATCAACGGCAAATCATAGCCGCCCAACCGACTTGTAATGCCCGGCAAACTGCTCAGGAACATATTGACCAGTCCCTCCCATTCCTCCGGCTTGTCGTAACGATACTTGGCGCCGGAGAAGAGGGTGGCAGAAAAGGCGTCGGCCGTTTCCGCCGGTTTCTTATGCACCACAAAGATCGGCGTATCGCCCACTAACAAAATGCGGATTTCGCCTTCTTTGATGCGCGGCATAAAGGGCATATCCACCAACATCCCGTTATCGCCCACAATGTATTGCGTGCAAAAATCCATAAATTCGCCCAGTTGGCGCATTTCCACATGGTTGTCCACCGCTTCCGTGCATTTGATGGCTGTGTCCAGCGGCAGCGTTTCGCCCGGCGTAAATTCGCGCTTATCAGCCACCACGACCCGCCAAATGCCTTCGCCCGTCGAGCCGCGATTTTGCTTCAACACGCGCTCGCCATTAGATAAGCTAAGGGGAAATTTGTCCTTAAACTGCTCGACGGTGTAATAAGCATACGTATCTTCAGGCACTAAGCCGGTGTCGGTTAATTTGGTCAGGGCGTCTTTCGCGCCGTAGCCAATCATCACATCGGGATGAGGCATTCCCACCACGCCGGCGTCGCTTAATTTACGCAGCATGTCAAAATAGGCCGCCTCGCCGCCGGGGATGTTGCCGGGATTGACGCGGCTTACATAAGCGTCAAACTCCTTGACCGCGCGGTCGAAAATAGCTTCGCTGTCCTCGTCTGAGTAGAAAATAACTTCTGCGTTCCAGCCTTTGGCTTTTACTGCATTGACCATTGGCATGGTGTCGCGGCGGTGGCCGTCAGGCCCTTTATCCGAACCGCCTTCAACTTCAAAAAATACGACGCTCTTTTTCATTAGGGTCTCCTTTTGTTGGCGACTTGACAAAACGGGGTTTGCCGAGTCTATGGGAAAAATTTATGGCTCTTGGGGTAAAGGTTCGGGAATTCCAATTCCCGAACCACATTCTCGGCGTGTATCGGGAATTGGAATTCCCGATACCAACCACCCGACCAAACAATTCCTCAACGAACCAAATTTATGTTGGATGGGATTATACCTGCCAGTTACAGATTTGTGGGATAGATTTATAAATCTGCCCTACCGACAGCAATAAATGATTATAATGAAGTTGAAATGTTGAAATACTGATAGCTGAACGCTTGCAGGAGGTAAAAATGGCTGAGATAACGACGGAACAAGTGTGGCAGGAAATTGAAAAACAGTTGTTTGCTGTATTGGGAATGGCGACGGCGCGCCATGAAGCGCGCACGGTGGGAATTGTTTACGCCGTCTACGAGCGCAAGCTGTACATCAGTTCTCTCAAATCGGCCTGGAAGGCGCGGCACATCGCCCGAAATCCGCATGTCTCGCTGACGATTCCCATCCCCAAGCGCATCCCGCTGCTGCCCTGGATTAAGATTCCGGCGGCGACGATTACGTTTCCCGGTCTGGCGCGAGTGTTGGAGGGAACGGCCGTTCCCCAACCCATCATCCAAAAGCTATTTCGCGGACTGGAAATCACCCCGGAAAGCAGCCCGCCCTACGTCGTCATCGAAGTGACGCCGGAAAAGGAATTCGTCACTTACGGCGTCGGCGTTCCGTTGATGACGATGCGGGACACGACAAAGGCAAGGGGGAGAACGGCCGTTGCCTAACCCAAGAAATTCAACTTCTCAAAGAAGTTGAATTTCTAAACCGTTAAATCCACAATGTATTGCGTGTAAAAATCCATAAATTCGCTCAGTTGGCGCATTTCTACATGGTTATCCACCGCTTCCGTGCATTTGATGGCTGTGTCCAGCAGCAGCGCTTCGCCCGACGTAAATTCGCGCTTGTCAGCCACCACTACCCGCCAAATGCCTTCGCCCGTCAAGCCGCGATTTTGTTTCAACACGCGCTCGCCATTAGATAAGCTAAGGGGAAATCTGTCCTTAAACTGCTCAACGGTGTAATAAGCATACGTATCTTCAGACACTAAGCCGGTGTCGGTTAATTTGGTCAGGGCGTCTCTCGCGCCGTAGCCAATCATCACATCGGGATGAGGCATTCCCACCACGCCGGCGTCGCTTAATTTACGCAGCATGTCAAAGTAAGCTGCTTCGCCGCCAGGGATGTTGCCGGGGTTGATACGGCTGACGTAGGCGTCAAATTCGTTTACAACGCGGTCAAAAATGGCCTCTTTTTCTTCATCGGAATAAAAAATAACTTCAGCGTGCCAACCTTGCGCTTTGACAGCGTTTACCATCGGCATAGTGTCGCGGCGGTGGCCGTTTGGCCATTTATCTGAACCGCCTTCAGCTTCAAAAAACACAACGCTTTTTTTTATTAGGGTCTCCTTTTATATAAAAACCTGACGGGCTTCACAAACCTGTCAGGTCTTTGATCTGTTGGGAAAATTCATTTTGGAAGGTAATTATTTCTGTCTGGTGGAGATCGAGAAATTTTTCGCAAACGGAGGGTGATATTATTTGGGTAGACGGCCGTAAATAGCTACAATATCATCATGGACAAACTACAATACTCCGTTTTGCGAACAACTATCGGCGCCCGACAAATCTGGGTGATTTGGCTGATAGTTCTGTTTTGGCGGGGGATTTTGGTTGAATGGGCAGGCAAAATAGCGCTAGCGTCCATTCCTCGTTGTCGTTCGCTTCATTTTTCTTTCAACACTCTAATTTCAATTCGGGACATACCCCACCGAGCCTATCCTCTTTCTTGCTCTCTCCTCGAATAGATTCAAACGCCAATTTCCAAGTAGCCATCCCTCGTTCCACGCTCTGCGTGGAATGAGCTACAGAACGCTCCGCGTTCCTGGCAGCGCTCTGCGCCGCGCAGGGCATTCCCACGCTTTGCGTGGGAACGGAATGTTTGAATTTACATCAAAACAAGGCTGTCTATCGCTAGATGGGCGTCGTCATTTCGATTCAAGAGGATCACGAAAATGAATAATATCCAAACAAATCTTTTACCGGCCAGAATTGGATTCTGGTCAGCGTTTTTGAGCGCGACGGCTCTAATTATCTACACGTTGTGTTTCATAGCCATACTCATCGTAAACCCGTTGTTCGTCTGGACGAATTTTTCGGATTACGTCGCTTCCATTCCAGAACGCAATCAGTTTTTTATCCATCTGGCCCAATTGATGTCGCTCTTGTTTGGCCCTCTTTGGGTCTTAATGCTGCAAAGCGTTCATGAGTATGTCCCTACTGACAAAAAGATTTTGACCCGCATTAGCATCGGGTTTGGCCTTGTTTTTGCTACCTTGACGGGGTTGCATTACTTTGTCCAACTGAGTGCGGTGAGATTGAATTTGATATACGGCCGTCCCGACGGACTAGAACAATTCATACAAGCCAACCCCCTTTCCGCTCTGGCGGCCGTCAACATGTTGGGCTGGACGCTGTTTCTAGGATTGTCATCTTTCTTCGTCGCCCCCGTATTTTCCGGCGGCAAAATAGAAAAAGCCATTAAAATGGCCTTTTTACTCAATCTCGACTTTATCCATTTCAAGTGGCATAGCAGATGGTTTCCACCAGACCAGGCAAAACTGAATCAGGAATTAGACGAAATCTGCTTTCAATAGGTGAGTTCACGTATTTCAAGGTTGTCCAAAGATGATATCGAACCAGTGCAATTGCATCAGAAAAGGTCGGTTGTCGTTTGACATACCAAGCCGCAGTTTGCACGGGTGGTTGACCATCAGACAATTGATGCGCCAACAAGGTAACAAGGGAAAACAATCCCAACAAGGCTGGCGTTGTTCGTTGAATCGCCAGGTCAGACCATTGCCGTTGGGTTTCCATACCCAAATGAGCCCGCGCTTCTTCAAATGTTATTTCCAACCCCCAACGCAAAATGAACCATTCCAAAATCTGAATCGGGTCAGTCGTTTGGTCAGTGGCAAAGAAAGCGGTGGGTTTGAATTCACCCAAAGGGTCGCGAACCAACACCCAACGAATGGGCAAAGGGTCATGACCCGGCGTATACCACAAAGCCGTGCCGGTCGCATACTCAAGCAGCCGCTGCTTCCCACCATACCAATTGATAGTCTGTTTGGCCCAAGCCGTGGTCGGGTGCGTCAACACCTGGGCCAACGCTGGCAAGCGGTCACCCTTTTTCGGTTTAGGGCCGCGTTTGCTTTTGGGTTGAGGTTCTGGCAACTTATGAAGCGCTGCATCCAACCGCAAGCGAGAAACCAGGGTGACTGGTCGAACGTAACCAGCGCAACGCAATCCCAATTTCACGGCCGCCATTCCTCCGTCTACGACCAAAATCAAGTCTCGGTGCGGCAGCCAGCGGCGCACAGCACCTATCATTTGTCCGACCCAATCAATGCTTGTCTTGTGGCGTTTGCCATTGGCCGCATTGGTTTTAGGGCTGGGAGCCAGCACGGTCAAGAAGGGCAAGGCCCACATCCGGTCGCTCCAGGGCAACGGCACCAACAGCATCATACTGACCCAACGCAAGCCGCTACTGTAGTTGGTGTACTTATGGCTCGACCGCACCGCATCCCGAAAAATGCCCTTGGCCTTGATTTTCGCCCCCCGCCTTCTTTCCAGCGTTTCATCGGCCCCAATAACGAGTGGTATGCCAACGCTGATGAACGTGGCGACCAGAAGACCCAACAGAATTTGGCTCACTTGCAGACCCGACCATTTGGCCCGGTTGAGTACGCGATGATAGTTCTGATATTGCTTATCATTTTTCAAGCCCAACACACGCAACGCAGCGGTCACCGTTCGTTTGCCGGGAGCCAAAATAGCTCCGACCAGCAAAGTTTGCGCCCAATCCCAGGTTCGGGCACTAAATGCTTGCGTAAATGGTATCAATATAGTCATAATCTCTGGAGGCAAGGTAATCATTTGATTTCTCCTTGGTCGGTGAAATCAGCTTACCTTGCCCTCCTTTTTTGTCAATCAAATGGATAAAGTCCAGTCAATGGGATATTCTGCTTTTTGGGAGGAATCGGCTACGTTTTCCAGAAACTGACGCTGCTTTTCCTAACCATGAATGTAGGTATGGGCGGCGCCATCATCTACATTAGCATTGCGCTGGCGGTTTGGTTCAGGCGGATGACAATTCCCGGATAGTGTACGCTCCCAGAGTGGGCCAATCTTTAAGATTGGCTCACTCTTAAATCCAATTCGGTTCCTGATACGTCCCAAACACCTCGCGGAACACATCCGTAATCTCGCCCAGCGTGGCGTAGGCGCGGACGGCATCTAAAATGTAGGGCATCGTGTTCTCCGTCCCCTCGGCGGCGCGGCGCAGGGCGGCCAGCGTTTTAT
>JANTGY010000276.1 GCA_024762695.1 Anaerolineae bacterium | reverse complement strand
GGGCGTCTATCTGGCTAATGAATTGGGTGAAGTTAGTGAGACGGCCGTCCCTCACCTCCTCTGCTACCTCATCCATACTCGTCAACCCGGCCCCAAAAATCAGGCAAATGTAGGCTAAATAATCCTGGTTGTCGGTGGTGAAAGGGTGAAATTCCACTTGGTTGAGCCGGTCGTAATCGGCCTGGAATTGGGCGGCGTCGAAATTGTCCCCTAGCAAATCGGCGACGGTGTTGAAAACGGCCGTTACCCTGGCCTTATTGATCGTGCCATCATTCCGGCCCCGCGCGCCCAGGGATGTTTTGTCTAAGTCGAGGATGACGGCCGTTTCCCCATCCACGACGAACTTTTGCTCAGTTAAATAAGCGTCAAACGCCGCCATACCGCTCCAGCGATTCGACAGGTACAGCGTTTCGCCCGTAGCGGTGGGGACAATTTTCACCTGCGTCGGTTTTTCATTCTCCGAACCGATGAAGGCAATGCCCGGCCACCCTCCGGCCTGACAAATGTTGGCAAAGGCCGTGCCATCGTTCAGGCGCGTATCGCCCACGAAGAGGAGCCGTTTGATTTCTGTGCCGGGGCTGTTTAACACCCGTGCCTGTTGCAGCATGCGGACGATGACCTGGGCATAGTCGGGGTCGCTTTTACGGGGGATACGGCCGTGCGCCAATCCCACTTCTTCCCGTAAATCATCCAGCTTCGGCAGCCGCTCATCTACCGGATCCAAATTCCGGTACACAATATTGTCGCCCAAAAACGCGCTTATCGTCGCCAACCCATATGATTTCATCATAAAACCGCCTTCTACTTTTCTTTTCTTTATGCGAATCTTTGTGCCTGCTCAGCGTAACTTTGCATAATAGTCTTTATAAATTCCAACCCGCATTTTGCAGCACAACCCGGTATCCGTCAATATCCTCAAACGTTTTCCCTTTCACGTCCCAATAAGGGTTATACGACTTTACCGGTTCATACTCATGCCGGTGCATCCGTTTGACAGCATTGGTCCATTCTGTCTCGTCTGGCATGTAAAAAACCAACAGGTTATCCTGGCTCGGCGCGCGGCCTGCTTTGTGCCCGCGATGATGGGTAAACTCCAAGTGATAGGGCAGCCCTTTGCTGCCCAGCATCACACCATCAAAACCGTTGTGATCCTCAAAAGACGCCAGTAGTTCCAAGCCAAGCCCATCGCGGTAAAATCGAATAATCTCTGACAGGTTATCTGTCGGACGGGCAACGCGTAATTTTATCATTTTTACCTCAGCGATTTCATCATAAATCGTCTAATGGATTGCAGCCATTGACACATCGGAAAGATGAGCGCGAACTTAACCAATTGAACAGCATCTTGACACCCCCATAAAAAACAATGTACTATGCGCTACATGCTCCGGCTGGTCAAATAATTTACTAGATTCAACACGCAGATTAAATCTAAACAAACTGTATTGTTATAAAGAACAAGATGACCGTCAGGCCGAAATTCTAAACATCGCCCAACCGCCTTTTACCTAAAGAGACATACGACATTCCCTATAAAACGGCCGTTTCCGCCCCTTGGAAAGTAAAAAGATAAACATGCTGTCTCGTCAGGCGCTCGATCATACGCTGCAAAGATGGCAGCATGCAGTCTGGTTGCTCATAGCGCTGTTAACGCCGCTATTTGTAAATTTATGGGTTGAACAACAGTTCGAAGCGTCAAAAATATGGCTGCTGCGAACATTGGTTTGGGCGTTAGCAATATTGTGTCTGGCTGGCTGGTTACGTGGTCTTAGGCAAAATCTGCTCCCTCTAACCATTCGCAACCTCATCATCACCCTCATCCTCATTCTGTCTCTCTCGACTTTGCTAAGCGCGAATCAATATATCGCCATCTTTGGTTCCCTTGACCGCGCCAACGGCGTTCTGACGCAAATAAGCTATTTATTGCTATTCTTATGCGTCGCCACACAAATCGATGCCCGCCACAGTCAACAATTGGCGCGCGTCATTGTTTTAACGGCCGTTCCCATTTGTCTGCTGGGTCTGGCGCAAGCAGCAGGTTGGCAGCCTTTCCCCGTTATTACCGATGCCCGCAGTCCCATCACAACAACGCTAGGCCGCGCCAACTTCACCGGCGCTTACCTGGCGCTGCTGCTGCCACTTACCCTCGCTGCCGCCCAATCAACTAAAGACAGTTGGCAGCGCAGCGGCTATGCGTTATTGGTCGTTCTGGAATTGCTAATCATTGCCCTCACCCAAGCGCGGGCGGCATGGATCGCCACAGCCGTCGGTATCGGCGCACTTATGTGGCTGCAAGCTGCACCCCGCTGGTCACGCCGTTTACGTAGACTTAGCGCGCTGGGCGGGGCTGCTGTTTTGAGCGGGGCATTGCTGCTGATTTTGCGGCGCGGCATTGCCGGCAGCGGCTCAATAGCGGCGCGCTGGACGATTTGGCAAGCGTCTCTCCGGCTGCTGTGGCCGCGCTTATGGCTTGGCTATGGAGCCGATACGCTGGAACTGTATTTCCCTTCCGTTTATCCGCCGCAGCTTGTCTATTACCAAGGGCGCGGCGTCGTTGTTGACCGCGCCCATAATTGGCTTCTCGATTGGTCGCTCAATTATGGCGTCGTGGCGACTGCCGTGCTTATTGCGCTTGTCGCGATCATTTGGCGACAGGGTTGGCGGCGATTAGCAGCGTCCCCAAACGCGGCGGCCTTGCCATCAGGCGAAAATCCTCTTGAGAATCATTGGCTGGCGGCCGGCATGGCAAGTATTTGCGCCCAGCTTGTTGGCAATCTGTTTTTGTTTGATGTCGCGGCAACGGCCGTTGTCTTTTGGCTGTTATTAGCAATCGTGACCGCAGCGACAACCACTCGTGGTGAAAACTCGATCCCCTTAACAATTCCGCCCCAAGTTGGAAAGGTAATGGTCGTGGTAAGTGCCTTTGTCGTGGGTTGGGCAATCTGGCTGAGCCATGCACGCCCTCTGCTGGCTGACGTACATAGTTGGCGCGGCACGCAGGCGCTAAGCCAGGGGAATCTTTCGGCGGCGTTGGCTGCATATGAAACGGCCGTTGCCCGCCAACCCGACCGCGCCGCCTACCACGTCGCTGTGGCCCTGACTGCCGCCCAATCAAACCATTTTGCGCAAGCTGAGGCAGCAATGCAGGAGGCAATTACGCTCCGCCCAACTGATCCTGTATTGCATACCCAGCTTGCGGCTATTTATGCGCGCGAGGCAATGGAAACGGCCGTGTCAGAAAAAGTCCGGCTGGCTTACAGCGCGTATGATCAAGCCATTGCTCTGGCCCCAACGATTGCCCTGACGTATCAACAATATGCCGATCTGGCCCTGCGGTCAGGCGATGGGATGATCGCGCTGGCGCTGGCGCAACGCGCAGTTGACCTCGATGCCACAGACGGGATTGCATTTGGCATCCTCGGCTGGACGCAGTTACAAGCAGGCGACCTGGCGGCGGCGCAAAGCGCGTTTGCGCAAGCCATCAAGTGGCAGCCCGATTCGCCCGATTTCCACCTTGGTCTCGCTGCCGTCAATTTTCAACAAGGTCGCTTCGACGCGGCCCGTAAGGCGGTGGAGGATAGCTTGAAACGCGATCCCGCTTACGCGCCAGCTTTGACATTACAGGGGCAGTTACAAGATAAATAATATCCCCGTTTGAGAAAACCGATATATCGGTAAAGGAGAAAACATGAAATCAAAAAGGTTGCTTCCTCAAATTTCCATAATCGCCGCCGCATTGCTGCTGCTTGGTGGATTAGGCGCGTATTGGCCGGCTTTAGTCGGCGCCGACTCGCCCGACTCCGCTTTATCTCCCCTGTCCACAATTGGCGATGCCATCACCTATCAAGGCTACCTCACCGACGAAAACGACAAGCCACTCAACGGTACGTTTACAATGCGTTTTGTCATTTTTAATGACGCTGTCGCCGGTTCCACCTTGTGGGACAGTGGCGATTTAAGCATTGATGTTGATGATGGTTTGTTCGAGGCCAGTCTCCCCATAGAGACTGACATCTTCAATGGTGAAGAACTGTGGGTCTCCCAAATTGTCAATGGGGAAACACTATCGCCGCGTCAAGAAATTTTGCCAACGCCAATGGCTCATACGCTTCGCCCTGGCGCTGTCATAAAAGGCACCGCCAATGCCATCTCCAATAACTATTTACTTGAGGTGGACATGAATAACGATGCTTTTGCCTTTAACCGCGGCGCCATCACTGGAAAATCAACAACGGGTAATGCTATCTACGGTTTGGCCGAAAACGGCCGTGCGATTTATGGACAAACGCGGGATGGCTATGCCGTCTATGGGTTTGATGGCGGCAGCAATGCTAATCAAGGCTACGCAGGCTATTTCTACAGCGCCAACGGCATCGGTGTTTATGGTTACAGTAATGGGAATCGTGGTCATCCCAACATCCTGGCTCCAGGTGTTTATGGCCAAAGCAACCAGGGAGTGGGGGTTTACGGCCGTGGCGACACCTCCAACAGTTACAGTTTTTATAACGAGGGCGGCTACTTTGAAGGCGGCAAAGGACTTTATGCGCGCGGAACCGACGTGTCGAGCCAACAGGGCTACGGAGCGCGCATCTTCAGCGATAATTATCGGGGTATGTATGTCCAAGGCAGCAACACCTGGTACGATGCCTATTTTGGCGGCTCTGGCGGGATAAACGCCGCATCTTATACAGATCGTGTGGCAGCTACCCAATCTCTCGTCGTCAACTTAGGCGACACAGTTATCAAACCAGGCGATTTGGTAGCGATGATGGGCATCTCAACATCGCCTGAAGACGGACAGCCAATACTGGCTGTCGCCAAAGTCGATGTCAATAATCGCCATGCGGTCATTGGCGTCGCCAAAGAATTTATTTCGGTCAAAACCCTTGATTTTGAAAATGGCAGCGAGTACGTTGACTTTGCACCCGCTGTTGGGATTATCGCTCCAGGCAGTTATCTCGTCATCATAACCGATGGATTGGCGCCAGTCGTCAATGTGTCCAGTTTGGAACTTGTTACCAACGGGTTAATTGGCGACAAAGTAACCCTGTCGGCACGTGGCGAGATGGAACTGTCTAGCAATGACACCAGTGGAATTGTAGTAGGAAAATTAGCCGGCCCCATTGACGAAGCTAATGGCACAATCCCTTTGTTTATCGATATAGATTAGGAGGTTGGCGATGATGAAACGTAAGCTTTTGTTATTGGTTTTCGCGTTATTGTTGATTTCCGTTGGAATGGTAACGGCCAACTCGTCGTCGAATTATATTTTGGAGCGCTTTGTCATGATGAGCGGCGGTTCGGCCAATTCAGCAAACTACCAAGTTGACGCCGTCATCGGTCAAACCGCCACCGGGGCTGTAGTTAGCTCAAATCACAAAGTGACGGCTGGTTTTTTATACCCTGATTCAAGTTATGAAGTCTGGTTACCATTGATTCTTAGGTAGATTTTCTTTTTCGCTTAAATACAAACTGGGGATTGGATACGGCCGTTCCCCGCGTCCAATCCCCAATCATCAATCTTAAATCTTCAATCACCCGCCCAAATACGCCTTCTGCACCTCCGGGTCATTCGCCAACTCATCGCTGGGGCCGGAT
>JANTGY010000275.1 GCA_024762695.1 Anaerolineae bacterium | reverse complement strand
CAGCGGCTTGAGGATTCTATGCGAAACCATTTTTTGATTTTGGCAGCGATGGTACTGTTAACGGCGTGCGTTGCCATACCTGCGGCTCCGTCCCCCGCATCTGCCCCAGCTACCCCGCCGCCGGGGGAAACGGCCGTCGTCCAAACCATCATTGACGGCGACACGATAGACGTGGAATTAAACGGAACCGTCTACCGCGTCCGCTACATTGGCGTAGACACCCCCGAACGCGGCCAACCCTTCTACGCCGAAGCGACCCAGGCCAACCGCGATATGGTAGCCGGGCAAGAAGTAATTTTGGTGAAAGATGTGTCCGAGACAGACCAGTACGGCCGTCTCCTCCGCTACATCTACCTCCCAGACGGAACCTTCGTCAATGCTGAACTCCTGCGCCAGGGCTACGCCCAAATCGTCACCTACCCGCCCGACGTCGCCATGCAAGCAGAATTCCAGGCCATCCAGGCCGAAGCGCGCACTGCCGGACGCGGCTTGTGGGGCCAGCCTACCGATCCCGCCGCCCCATCCGGCTGCCTTACCTGCGAACGCAACGCCCACAACTGCGGCGATTTCCCCACCCAATCCGCCGCCCAGGCCTGCTACGACTACTGCCTCACCATCACCGGCGAAGACATCCATCGCCTCGATGGCGGCGGCGACGGCGTTGTCTGCGAGTCATTACCCTAAAATGTGGTAGGGGCGGGATGACCGGGCCACGATCTTGGCTCAACAAACCGCGATCCCTCCCGGTCATCTCGCCCAAATCTGCGGCCTGTACCGGGGGAGACGGCGCGGAGACAAGACGATTTACTTTGTTTACCAGGGTATTCCCCGCCATCCCCCCATACCAACAAAAAAAGCCCCGGCATAGATGCCAGGGCTTTTCAATCTCTAATCTCCAGCCGCTAGTCTCCACCATCCTCTGCCTTCTTGGGAAACAGCGGCAAATACTTCGCCCCCAGCGTAAACGCCAACGTCGCATATCCCAACACCCCAATCGAAACAGCAATCTCAATCCAGGAAGGAACATACGTGGCGGCCACCGCATTGCCCAGCACACCTGGCGACCAACTTGGCGGAACTACTAGCCCCGAAAGCGTCACATTCCAGCGATTGACAACCACGCCAAATACAATCAAGGCCAGGCCGGTCATCAAAATGCCATGGCGCCGGCGGAACGGCCGATTCAGCAAAATCACCGCCGGAACCAGACCACACAACACCACTTCCAGCCACCAGAACGATTCATTGTACGGCGTTGTCGCTTGCAAGCGCATCATCGCATCTGCCGTGCCAGGGGCGTGGCTGTAATAATTCGTCGCCGCCCAGTCCCATACTTTGAGATACAGATAAGCGAGCAAGGCAAACGCCGCCAAGCGCGACATATCGCGCCGCAGCCATTTATCAATTAGTTCTACATTCCGTAGTTTGCTCACAATCATCGTCAGCAGCAGCGTCATCGAAACGCCGCCGGCTACGGCCGATAAAATAAACATCACCGGCAGCGACGGCTTAAACCAGATGGCCCGTCCTGAGAGGACTCCATACGTTGCCCCCAGAGATGATTGGTGAAGTAGGGATAGCGCCATGCCCAGGACGGCCATAACTGGCGTCAATTTGTGCAATTTGTGGCTAAAACTCTGTAATTTCGGCCAGCGGTCAAAGTATTGACTTTCCAAAATAATAGGCAGCACCTCAATCACCAGCACCGTCGAGTACAAGATGACGCACCAGGTAATTTCCCACAGAACCGAGTGAACATTCCAATAGACCAGCGGATGCCAGAAACGGTCAGGACGGCCGATATCCATCGCCAGCGCCAGCATCGCCGAGGTATAACCCAGAAAGCCGACAAAAACAGCCATCCGCGCGATCGGCTCAAACCGCTTAATGCGGAACAAGTAGATAATCGCCGACAGCGTAAACGCACCCGCGCCCAAGCCAATAGCCGATAAGTCATGCGTAATCCACAACCCCCAAGGGACGCGGTCGCTCATGTTGGTGACTTGCAGCCCATTCCACAAGGTTTGGTACATGCCGTAAAAGCCAATGCCCAGCATGGCGCACAGCGTTGCCACCCACAACATAAAAGTCGTTTTGCTTAATGAACGTTTCTCCATCGCTCGGAAAACAGCCATGTTACGCCTCCTCTTTTGCCGGGCGCACGTAATGCACCTTTGGTTCAGTGCCAAAATCCTCCCGCAGCCGGAAGGTTTCGTGCGCTTCCAGGAATTGGGAGATGGGGCTTTCTTCGTCGTGAATATCGCCAAACACGCGGGCGTTGACCGGGCAAATGACGACGCAGGCGGGCGTTGCCTGCGGGTCTACGCCGGGCGTCAGGCCAAATTCCAAACCGCGATCGATGCGATGGACGCAAAAAGTGCATTTTTCCACCACCCCGCGCGGCCGTCGTTCGACTTCGGCGACGCCCCAAGCGGGTTGGTACGGGTTTTTCTTGATTTCGGACGGTTCCGGCTGTTTCCAGTTGAAACGGCGCACATCGTAGGGACAGGCCACTTCGCAGTAGCGGCAGCCAATGCAGCGGTCGTAATCCATCGCCACGATGCCGTCTTCCCGCACCCAGGTGGCCCCCACCGGGCATACTTTGACGCAGGGCGCTTCCTGGCAGTGAAGACACGGCCGTGTCATGAAAAAGTCTGTGCCCCCCTCTGTGCGTTCATCAAAACCCACATTCCAGCGCATGTCGTCGTCGGGCACATCATTCACCGCCTGACAAGCTTTCATGCAGTATTGACAGCCGATACATTTGTCCAGGTCAATACCCATGTGCCACTCATGTTCGCCGCTGGCTTCTGTGTGGCGGGCAATGCCCTTAATCGCCTCGGCGGACAATGGCCCAGAGGTTAATACTTGCGAGACAACGGCCGTTGCTCCAGTCGCGCCCAGAATTTTCAGCGCATCGCGGCGGGAGATCAGCGGTTGTTTCTTATCCTTAGCTTTCGCCATGTTCATCCTCCTCGCGGCGGGCGCGGATGTTGTGGGCCACGAACCAGGCCGTCGTGCCGCCCAGCGCCAACCCAATGACGGCTCCCTGGAACAATAACGTGACGTTTTGACTGCCAATCCGGGCTTCCAATGCTTGTACCTGCTGTTCAGGGGTTAAGCCTTCCTCAGTTTTTGATTCGACCAGCAGCGTTGGCGTTACTTCAACCGCGCCATCACTGTTACCCGCTTTAGCGCCATGTTCATAGCCCGGCAAATGGAAACCAGCGTGCAGGGCGTCGGTGTGGCAGGCCACACAAGTCGCCGCCGTGATGTTGAAAGCGTGCCCCGTGGGCACAATGCCATCCTCTGGCAGCGGGTCGGGAGGGATGACGAGGGCGTGGCAGTCAACGCAGCCAATCCCCTTTTCGATGTGCAAATCTTCCAGATACGCTTCCATAGAATCTTCATGGCAGTTGATGCACATGTCGTCGGAAACTTCGAACAACGCCTTTTGACTGTGCGGGTCATGGCAGTCCATGCAGCCCACATCAGCCGTGGCATGGCCGGTTTGCCGCCATTCGCCCAGGGTAGTGGTGTGGCATTCGCCGCAAAATTGCGTGTCGGCCTTGATAGGGATCGGTTCCGGCGGGTGATTGGTCGTTACTTTGCCATGACAGGCTTCACAATCCACGCCTTCGGCCGTGTATTCGCCGGTGGAGGCCATGTAATTGGTGGTGTGGCAGGCCAGACATTCGCCCGGCTCACCCTTTGCCTGCCATTGTTCCTGGAATACCTCGTCGTCATAAGCGTGGGCATGGGCGCTGTCGGCCCAATGGGCAGCCACATCCAAATGGCACTCCTGGCAATCTTGTGTCGTTTGTACTTCGGCGGCGTCATCGTCTCCACTGCTTTCGCCATCCTGCTGCGGCGGCGCGGCGGGCGGCGCCGCCGTTGCCAACTGCACAGTCATAAAGAGGCTTAGCAGCCCCACCCCTAATCCGGCCAATAATGCCCAACTAATCTCTTGAAGTCGCCTCATCTTGATCACCTCTTTAAGCTGGTCAGCCAGTCCGTATTTCAGTGGGTCAGCCATCTGGCTGACATGTTGACTGGCTGAATTGCTGAAATGCTAAATCGCTAAACAATCGCCTTTTGTTCAACGGAGAGCGCTGCGGCAATGGCCTCACGCTCGTTGATGGCAAATTCCCAAAAAGCGGTTTGCGCTTTGGTCATTAGCCTATTGCGCAATTTGCTGACGTAAATGTCTCGTTCTAACTTTAAACCGCGTACTTGGATGGGGGCGACACGGCCGTTTACCAACCGACTCACCACCAAACTAGACACAAAGCCCACGCCCAACCCTTCCTCAACCGCCAGGGCAATCGCTTCCGAATTACCCAAAATTAAAAATGCGTCCAACTCCTGTTCCATAATGCCGACTGCTGCCAGCGCATCACGCACCGCCAGCCGCGTTCCCGATGTCTCTTCCCGCAAAATAAACTGCGCGCCATATAACTCCTCCGGTTCAATCTCACCCTGCGCCGCCCAAGGATGATCCAATGGCGCAATCAACAGCACCTGGTCAGTCATAAACTGGCGAAACTCCAGATTTTTGTACGAAGTGTGCGGTGAACTAGCCAGAGCTAGATGAATATCCCCAGCTTGCAACGTCTGCAACGCTTGCTCTTGCGGCGAAACATGGCAAGCCACCTTGACCTTGGGGTACTTCGTGTGGAATCGCGCCAACAATTGGGGCAAGATGTATTTCCCTGGTGTCGTGCTGCAGCCAAACAAAAGCTGCCCATACACCTCGCCGTGCAGCGATTTGAGCGTTTCCTCAATCCGAATCGAGCGGTTGACCATCTCCTGGGCCATCGGAACCAGGGCTTCGCCGGCGTCCGTAAGCTGGATGGTACGGCCGGCGCGAATAAAAAGCGGCTGCCCAAAATGCTGTTCCAGCGATTGGATATGCTGGCTGACGCTGGGTTGACTCATATGAAGACGGCGAGCCGCCACCGTGAAATTAAGGGCTTCGGCGGCGACTAAAAAGACATTAAGTTGGTGGGCATCAAGCATGGTCGTACACCTCGTTTGTGAACATTTTAACAAATACTATAACGAATTCAATAGACTGCTGTCACTATTTAATTGTTTTTGCTTATAGAAATCAAGAGGCAAAACCTATAAGAAAAACCTGTTGATGATATTGATTTGCCCGTGCGATTTGTTATACTGATGGTGAAAATTTTCACGCTCTAAGAATTCATTAAGGTCAATCAGCGAGGAAAAGTATGACAAAACAAGTTCAAAAAAGGTCAATCTGGCACACGCATTTAGCCGTGATAGCGTTGTTGGCCTTATCGCTTGTGCTGGCTGGATGCGGTGATAAAGCGGGCAGCGAAGCGGACGGTGAAGCCGTTGTTGAGCAGCTTGCTGAAGCAGTCATTGCAGAACCGGCAGCGGCTCTGGAGGAAGAGGCTGCCGCGGCGCCGGAAGCGGGTGAGATGGCGGCGGAACCTACCGTAGAACCGGTTACCGACGAGTGTCTTGCCTGCCATATAGATAAAGAACTGCTCATCCAAACGGCCGATCCCATCGAAGAGGTCGTCAGCGAAAACGAAGGCGAAGGTTGAGGGGGAGAAGTGGCTCCGTTGGAGCC
>JANTGY010000274.1 GCA_024762695.1 Anaerolineae bacterium | reverse complement strand
ATGGCCGACGTGGTCGCGCAGGTCGTGTTCCAACTTATCGCTGCCTTCAAAGCCCTGCCGCAAAATGCAGTACGCCTTGATGATGTTGCCGCGCAGTTCGTCGGGGACGCCAATGCAGGCTGCTTCGGCCACCGCTTCGTGGCTGACCAAGGCGCTTTCCACTTCGGCCGTGCCTAAGCGATAGCCGGAAACCTTAATCACATCGTCAATACGGCCGATAATCCAAATGTAGCCGTCCTCATCTTTCTTGGCGCTGTCGCCCGGTAAATACCAGCCCTGTTCCTCAAAACGGCTCCAATACTGTTGGACGTAACGGTCGGGGTCGCCCAAAATGGTGCGCAGCATCGCCGGCCACGGCGTTTTGATGACCAGGTAGCCTTCTTCATTGGGCGGAACCGGCTCGCCTTCTTCATCGACCACATCCACTTCAACGCCGGGGAAACCGCGCGTGCCCGAACCGGGTTTGAGCGGCACGCTAGGCAGCGGCGTTATCATAAAGTTGCCCGTCTCCGTTTGCCACCAGGTATCCATGATGGGGCATTTTTCCTTACCAATGACGCGATGATACCATTTCCAGGCTTCGGGATTGATGGGTTCGCCCACCGAGCCAAGCAGACGCAAACTGGATAGGTCGTGACGGTTGGGCCACGCTTCGCCAAAACGCATCAGGCCGCGAATGGCGGTGGGAGCGGTGTACAAAATCGTCACGCCGTATTTGGCTACAATCGACCACCAGCGATCGGGATAGGGATGGGTCGGCGCGCCTTCGTACATGACGCTGGTAGCGCCTAAGACAAGCGGCGCATAAACGATGTAGCTGTGGCCGGTAATCCAGCCGGGATCGGCGGCGCACCACCACACATCTTCTGGCTTGACATCAAATACCCATTTCAAGGTCGTGGCCGTCCCCACCATGTAGCCGCCGTGCGTGTGCAGAATGGCTTTCGGTTTGCCGGTCGTGCCCGAAGTGTAAAGAATGAACAGCGGGTCTTCGGCGTCCATCACCTCGGTGGGGGCGTTGGGGTCGGCGATGGGCAGCGCCATCAGGTTATGATACCAATGGTCGCGGCCGGGAACCATTTCTACTTCTTGGCCGGTGCGTTTGACGCAAACGACGCTTTGGACGGTTCCGGCGCGTTCGAGGGCTTCGTTGGCGATCTCTTTGAGGGGGATGATGTTGCCGCGCAGCCAGGCGCCGTCGGCGGTGACGAGGACTTTGGAGTGGCTGTCTTCGATACGGCCGTGTAAAGCCTCCGTCGAAAAGCCGCCATACACCACCGAGTGCATCGCCCCGATTTTGGCGCAAGCCAGCATGGCAATCATCAATTCAGGAATGCGCCCCATGTAAATCGTAACGCGGTCGCCCTTGCCCACGCCCAACGAGCGCAGGACGCTGGCAAAACGGCTGACTTCACGGTTGAGACGACGATAGGTGTAAACACGCATATCGCCCTTCTCGCCTTCGAAGATGAGGGCGGCTTTGTTGCGGACGGCCGTGTGCATATGCCGATCCAGCGCGTTATGAACGATGTTGACTTTAGCCCCCACAAACCATTTGTAAAATGGCGCGTTGCTATCGTCCAACACCTTGTCCCAGGGTTGGTACCAATCAAAGTTCTCCGCCGCAATTTTCCCCCAAAAAGCAGGTAAATCGGCCGTTGCCTCGGCGTGTACCTTCTCATAATCGGGAATGTGGGCGTTTGCTACCACTTCCGGGGCCGGGAAATAAACCTCGCCTACCATATTTTTGTTTTCAGCCATCAGCGCCTCCTAACAATTGAAGATATTTAATGATTAAATGATTTTTTGGTTCCCCAAGGTAAGTATAAAACGTAATGCGTAAAACGTAAAACGTAAAAAGCGACCAGGGGAAAGTTTGTAAGTCTGCAAGTCTGCAAGTTTGCAATCCCATTATTTGCACCTGCATACCAGCCACCTGCACACTTGCCACTTGCACACTTGCCGCCAATTGGGCCATAATTTGTCTATTGTTCTGTAGAAAAGGAGAAGCTATGCCCCACAAACACCAATTAGAACCGGGACGGCCGTTCACATTGGCCGATCTCCCCACGCAAGGCAAACAATTCTTTCCCGACCGCGACGCTGCCGAAGCCGAATTCAAAGCCCTGCGCCGGGAATTGATCGAGTTACAAACCTGTCTTTACGCCGAAAACAAACAAAAACTGCTCATCGTCTTCCAGGCGATGGACGCGGGCGGTAAAGACGGAACCATCCGCCGCGTGTTTCGCGGCGTCAATCCGCAGGGCGTGCGCGTTCATTCCTTCAAAGTCCCCAGCAAAATCGAGCTGGCCCACGATTATCTCTGGCGCATTCACAAAGTTGTTCCGGCCAAAGGGATGATCGGCGTCTTTAATCGCTCGCATTATGAAGACGTTCTTGTTGTGCGCGTTCATGACATTGTGCCTGAATCCGTTTGGCGGCCCCGCTATGAGCAAATTAATCAATTTGAAAAGCTGCTGACGGATACGGGAACGGCCGTTCTCAAATTCTTCCTGCACATCTCGCCGGAAGAGCAGTTGGAGCGGTTTCAAGACCGACTAGATGAACCCAGCAAAAATTGGAAATTCTCGCTAGAAGATTTGGAAAAACGGAAATTCTGGGATGATTATATGGCCGCCTATGAAGAAGCCCTACAGCAGTGCACAACCCCCTGGGCGCCCTGGCACGTCATCCCCGCCGACCAAAAATGGTATCGCAACCTGACTATAACGCGCACAATCGTACACACGCTGAAACAAATGAATCCACAATATCCTGAACCGGAAGGGGATTTGAGCGGGATAGTTATTGACTGATCATCTAGCCAACGCGGCGTCCATTCGGGTTAAAAACTTATTGGCTGACCACTCGCCTGGCGGGCGACCTGGTTGATAAACCGACTGGACGCATGAAGGAGGAGAAATTGAAAATCAAGTTTGATTACCGTTATGCGCTTTTATTAGCCATTCCGATTGCTTTATTGGCGGAAACATTTGAATGGGGCGCTATCGTTCAATTTATTACTGCCGCTGTCGGCATTATTCCTTTGGCAGGGTTTATCGGCGAAGCAACGGAGGAGTTGACGGTGTATACCGGCCCTAAAGTGGGCGGGATGTTGAATGCAACGCTGGGTAATGCGGCGGAATTAATTATTACCATCGTGGCCATCAAGGCGGGGGTTTTGGATTTAGTCATTGCCTCTATTACCGGTTCGATTTTGGGCAATTTGCTCCTAGTGATGGGATTTAGTATTTTGTTGGGTGGGTTAAAGAACGGCCGTCAAAAATTCAACCAATCACAAGCCAACACCAATGCCACAACACTCATTCTCGCCGTCGTGGCATTGATGATTCCGGCTGTTTTTGGCCTCTCCATTGACGCCAACCATCATGAAGATTTGCAGCCATTCAGCCTGGTTGTGGCCGGCGTGATGATTTTCATTTACGCCTTAGGTATTTATTACGCCTTTACCTCTGAAGAAGATTCGCCGCTGACACGGCCGTCAGCGCACGATACGCATGCAGCGACCTGGTCATTACAAAAATCAATCGCCGTTCTGGCCATTGCCACAACAGCCATCGTATTCATGAGCGAGGCGCTGGTGGCGTCGATAGAGCATGTGGTGCAAGAATTAGGCTGGAGCGAGTTCTTTGTGGGCATCATCATTGTGCCGCTGGTAGGCAATGCCGCCGAGCACATGGTGGCCGTACAAGTTGCGTTAAAAAACAAGATGACATTGAGCATGGAGATCGCACTAGGTTCCAGCTTACAAATCGCGTTATTTGTAGCCCCTGTATTGGTCATTGTCGCTGCATTTATGGGAAAAGAGCTTTCTTTTAACTTCAACGTCTTCGAGCTCGTGGCGCTAGCTTCGGCAGGTATTGTAGGCGTCTATGTGTTTAAGGATGGGGAATCAAACTGGTTGGAAGGAGCGCAATTATTAGCGCTGTATTTGATTTTAGGCGTGGCGTTTTTCTTTATTTAAGATTTGCCCACAGCACAATGTTATTTTGAAGGAGTTGATTACAAATGGAACTATTTACAACAGAAAATCTAGTTGCTTTACTAACCCTGACAACGCTGGAAATCGTACTGGGGATTGACAATGTCATTTTTGTGGCTATTTTAGCCGGGAAATTGCCCTCGCATCAACGCGATTTCGGACGGCGTCTAGGCATTGGTCTGGCAGTAGTTTCGCGTATTCTATTGCTGCTGGCCATTAACTGGATTATGCGCTTAACCGAACCATTGATGAATATCTTTGGCAATGCGCTCAGCGGCCGCGATTTAATTTTGCTGGTTGGCGGATTATTCCTCATTGGCAAGAGTACCTTTGAAATCCATGAAAAGCTGGAAGCGGAGGAAAGGGAACATGGCACAGCCAAAAAAGCGGTAACAATGGCCTCGGTGATCGCGCAGGTGATTATTGTGGATATTGTCTTCTCGCTGGATTCGGTGATTACGGCCGTTGGCATTTCCGGCGTGCTGGCTGTGATGATACCGGCGATTCTTATCGCCGCCGCTGTGATGCTGTTCGCTTCGGGGGCAATCGGCCGATTTGTTGAACAACACCCCACAATGAAGATGCTGGCTCTTTCATTCCTGATTTTAATTGGCTCTATTTTAGTCATTGAAGGATGGAATGCGGATGCGGCCCACGAGATGCATTTGAAAAATTACGGCTACTTTGCTATGGCTTTCTCGTTTGGGGTGGAACTTTTGAATATGCGGCTGCGAAAGAAATCGGCGGACCCGGTCAAACTGCACAATCAGCCCTCGGTGGCAGAGGCTGAAGCAGCGAAAACGGGAGCCGCTGGCGACTAAAAAAGCAGCGACCTAACATACGAAACGGCCGTTCCTGGATTAGAAGAACGGCCGTTTAATTGCGCCTCAGAGAACAATTAGATTTCTCGTTCAGCGGTTGTTTCGTCTTCTTTATCCGTGTCGGGAACGGCCGTCTTCTCGTCAGCTTGAAAGGGGTTGACATGCTGGTTGCCGCAAAATGGGCATAAATTCCACTGCAGTTCCATTAACGAATTGCAATCGGGACAAGCCTTCTTCAGACGCGTATGGCAATGCGGACATAAAATCCAATGGGGGTCAGTCGTGCGCGAACAGCCGGGGCAGGACGGCCGTTCCTCAATCTCTTGTAACAAAGCCTCCTCCGCCAACGCTCTCTCATACGACTCGGCCAGAGTTTCAGACGGCCGTAAAATCAGGTAAATCAAAATTCCGGCCACCGGCAATACAGCGACCACAACCACCGCCATAATCTGAGCAATGGGATCGCGCGTCCGGGCGCGCATATCGCGCAGCGCCCAGACAATTAAACTTAGCCATAAAGCGGCAAATATCGCGCCGCTAATCGCCGTAAAAATCGTTAAATAAGAAGCCAGCGTTTCAGAAAGTGGAAGCGTCATAATTATTTCTCCGCCGCAGCGGGCCAAATTATAGCACAAACCTACCAGTCGCCCGACTGTGTTTAATTGCGCAACTTACCGGGAACGGGGTAAAATCGCATCGGTTTGTTAGTAACTTACCAATGAACTCCTTGTATAGTGTACAAGAAAATGATCCACAGATTACACAGATTAACGCAGATTTTTTTGAATCATTTTAATCTGT
>JANTGY010000273.1 GCA_024762695.1 Anaerolineae bacterium | reverse complement strand
CCCGCCGCCAACGCAATCTGGCCGCTGGCATAGCTGCTGTCGTTCACTTGCTGCAGCAGTTCGCCGTTCACGTAAAAGGAGAGGTCGCCGCCGCTGGCTTTGATTTTGAGCCGGTTGGTCGCGCCGACGCCTTGATTAATGGCCGGAGACTCGCGCCAATCGTCAAAATAGCGCGTCCAGGTTCCGCCCATGTTGTGCCGCTCCATCACAAACAGGCCGCTGCCGGTGATGGCAAAGCGGTAAAATTGGTCGCCGCTCTTGCGGAAAAGGACGCCGTAACTGCTTTCCGGATCGCCGGACAACTGGGTAACGTCCACTTCCAACGCAAAATCGTCAAAGAGCGGCTCTTCCAGAGCGGCATATTGCAAAAGATGGGGGTCTTCAATGCTGATGATGAGGGCATCGTTAAGAACGGCCGTCCTTCCCCTCTCATCCCCTTCCAACAACCAGGCGCCGGTTTGCCCGGCCGTAAACCCATCATGGAACAACATTTCCGGACTGTCTAAAACAACCCGGTCGTTGCCACAAGCCGCCAAAAAAAGGAAAATAGAAATTAGAAGGAAGAAGCCGACTCGCTTACTCGCCACTTGCCACTTGCAAACTTGCATACTTTTCCTACGGCGCAATTGCCAGCAGCTCGTCGAATTCGACAACGGCCGTGCCCTGCTGCAAAGCGCTCACGCCCAAACCAATATCGCCGGTCGCAAAAGCGGCGTCGGTGACGGTGATGACCGGAATGCCGTTGATGGCCAGGCTCAATTCATCGCCGATGCAACTAGCCCGGATCAGGTTGGTGGCTACGCCTTGATTGATGGTGTCGGTGGGCTGGAAACGGCCGTCTTCCGTCAAATAGGTCACTTGTGGATTGCCGCTTTCATACTTGCCAATCGTAAAATAGCCATCGCCGCTAATCAAAAACAGGTAAAAATTCTCCTCATCTTGATAACGACAAATGACGCCATAAGCATTGTCGTCCGGCCCGCTCGACTGCCGCGCCTGGGCGGTCACAATCACATCGGCAAAATCGCGGCCTGGATTGCTCCACCAAATTTGGCCTGGCTGGCTTGTGCTTATGCGAAAAACGTTGGCGTCAATTTCGACAACAGCGCCGCCCTGACTATACAACGCCCAGCCGCACTCCTGTTCGCCGGAAAAATCATCATGGAACAACGCTGCCCCGCCGTCATCGCACGGGTCGGGTTCGGGACTGCCAACGTTACAAGCCGCCAACAGCAATACGGCCGTCAAAACAAGCAGCAATACAAAAGGTTTACGCATCGAAACCCCTCCTGGCTATTCGATTATTCTACTGATCGTTATCCAACATCTCGCGCAGCGACTCGATATTGTCCTGCAAATCCCTTTGCTGGCGGGACGTAACCAGATAATAAGCAACCACGCCCACCCACATCACAATAATCACAATCGCAACAGGTAAAAAATTCTCAAACATCACACTCTCCGTTTAGCATTCAGCATTCAGCGCTCAGCATTTCAAAAAGTGTACCTGTTGGCCCATCACTTGACAACCATCGGCAGCCCGGCCACCATGAGCAAAACGCGGTCGGCGGCAGCGGCAATGCGCTGATTGGCCCGCCCCAACGCATCGCGGTAAACGCGGCCTAGCGGATAGGCGGGCACAATCCCCAATCCCACCTCATTGGAAACGATGATCCAATCGGCGCTGTCGGCAGCGCAGACGGCTAAAAGCTGGTCAATTTCAGCGTTCAAGGCCGAATCGGCGGCTGCGGTCGTGATCGGTTCCGGCAAAGGCGCGATGACATTGCCCGCCAGCACGGTTAGGCAGTCCACCAAAACGGTTTCAGCCGTTTCAGCCTGAGCGATGGCCTGTCCCGTGTTTGTGGGGGCTTCAAGGGTTTGCCAATGAGACGGCCGTTCCGCCTGATGCCGTTTAATCCGCTCTCGCATTTCATCGTCAAAGGGAACGGCCGTTGCCACATACAACACCGATCCGCCACTGTCTCGCGCCAATTTCTCCGCATACGCACTTTTGCCGCTGCGCGCCCCGCCCAAAATAAACGTCAATCGTTTACTCATACCGCCTCCACCAACTTCGTAGAACGATTGGGTAAATCGTTCCAACGCAAATTACAAAATCGCGCTACGCTGTTCCCCACACCATTTCCATGCCCGTTTTCAATGCCGCCAACGACGAATGAAAATCAGCTTCGCCAAAAATCTCCAACGTCAACACGCCGTCATAATTCGCATCGCGCAGCGCCGCCAAAACTGGGTTCAGCTTTTCCGGCGGCATGTGGGCTAACGATTCATGGTCGCGCTCCGCCAATCCATGCAAATGGATGACGCGCGTCTGGGGCAGCGCCGCCTGCAAATAAGGCACAGGGTCATGTCCGTCCAACCACAAATGCCCAATATCCACACAACGGCTGACAGGGATGCGCTCGACAACGGGCAAAATAAAATCGAGCCGATACCCTTCCAGATTTTCCACCGCCAATAGTTCCGGCCCACCCGCCCATTCGGCCACTAATTCCAACGCGCGGACGGAATCAGCCTGCCATTGTTGAACGGCCGTATCCCCCACAGCCAAATCGCGCACCGCACGGCCGTCCAAATGCAGCACATACGCGCACGGATTAAGGGGACGGGTCAGCTCAACCACCTTACGCGCTTTTATCAACGAGACATGCTTCTCATCACCGTCGGCCCCCAGCCGCAAATCCAACGGCAAATGGATGGTGTACGTCAGGTCATGGTCGGCCCCAATTTGGGCTAACTCGGCCACGACTTCTGGCGACGGTAGATTGCTGGGGCCGTCGTCCACTTCAAACAAAACCAGCTCCACATCCTGCACCTTGTCCGCCAAGTAGCGCACATTGGGCAAAATATCGGCCGGAATGATATACGAGGTTGTACCTACGCGAAATACAGATTGATTTTTCATGGGGAACCAGAGGGCGGGGATTGGGGGATGAGGGGATTGTTTGACCCAATCTCCCAATCGCCTAATCCCCGCCTACAAAACGGCCGTATAAACCAGCAGCACAGCCAATTCAGCCATCTCCACGACCAGACCAAACACGTCGCCGGTGACGCCGCCAATGCGACGACGCGCGAAGCGCAAGATGAGCCAGGTAACAAGCCAGGCCAAGCCAGCCGCTAAAACAGCGCGCCAGCCGCCAACAACCAGCAGCGCCGCCGGAATCAGCGCCGCCAGCGCCAAAGAAGCGGGCGCCACCGCAGCGGCAAAGGCGTCGCCCAGGCCGCCGGGCCGCGCCGAGGGCTGGCGGGCCGCTAACAAAATGAGCCAGCGAGCGACGATAGGCGCTAAAATAAGGGCAAATGATGGGGTTGGCAGGGCGGCAACGGCAGTTCCCTTGGCCAGCAAAAACAAAATTAAACTAATCGCCCCAAACGCCCCGACCCGCGAATCTTTCAGAATTTCCAGGCGGCGTTCGCGGCTGGCCGTCACTAGCAGACCGTCGCCGCAGTCGGCCAGCCCATCCAGGTGCAATCCGCCCGTCAGCCAGGCCCACAATGCCAGAATGAGAACGGCCGTCACCCCCGACGGCAGCAAAAACGACAATGCCCAATGCGCGCCCGCCAAAATCAGCCCTAAAACCAGTCCAACCAGTGGAAACCATTTCCCTGCCCGCCCCAATCCGCCCTCGATAAACGGCACGGCCGGCGTGGGGATAGTCGTCAAGAAACTGAGGGCAAGCCAGAAATTAGTCATGGATAGTTGGGGATTGGGGGCTGTACTAATCCCCAGCCCCTAGCCCCCAGCTACCCCTGCTTCCGCAAACGTCGCCATCTCATCCAGAACGCGCGCCGCGCCTTCGATGATGGGGAAGGCGAGAGCGGCTCCGGTTCCTTCGCCCAGACGCATATCAAGATTGAATAACGGCCGTACCCCCAACCGCCGTAAAATCGCTTGATGACCTATCTCCACCGATTCGTGCGAACCAATTAAATACGGCTTGACGGCCGGAGCCAATTCAGCGGCAACCAGAGCGGCAGCGCTGGAGATGAACCCGTCAATGACCACCGGAACCCGCCGCGCCGCCGCGCCTAAGACCACGCCCGCCAAACCGGCGATCTCCAGACCGCCGACTTTCATCAGGGCATCCATCGCGTCGTTGGGGTCTGGCTTGTTGACAGCGAGCGCATTTTCAATGACCTGGATTTTCCGCGCCAACCCAGCATCGTCAACGCCCGTGCCCCGTCCCGTTAAATCAGCGATAGGCAGACCGGTGAAGACGGCCGTTAACGCCGTCGCCGCCGTCGTATTCCCAATCCCCATTTCGCCAATGGCCACCAAATCCAGCCCATTCTCAATTTCGGCGGAAACTACCTCAATGCCCGCCAGGAGCGCATCTTCAGCCTGTTCGCGCGTCATTGCCGGGCCGACCGCCATATTTTTTGTGCCATAGGCAACTTTGCGCTTGACCAATTGGGGATGATCGGGCAGGTCGGCGGCTACGCCCATATCCACAATCACCACCCGCGCCCCAGCCGATCCGGCCAGCGCATTGATGGCCGCGCCGCCATACAGAAAGTTCATCACCATCTGCGGCGTCACTTCAGCCGGATAGGCGCTGACTCCTTCGGCAACCACGCCATGATCGCCAGCCATCACGATGACGGCTTTACGGGTTACAGACGGCCGTTCCTGCTCCAAAATCCCCGCCAACTGAACAGACAACTCTTCCAATCGCCCCAAACTACCCGGCGGTTTCGTCAAATTATTCTGCCGCTCACGGGCCGCGGCCTGCATCGCCTCATTCAGAGGCGCAATTTGCGGTAATGCAAAGGTCATTGAAGTCGCTCCAATAAAATGAAATATGTAAAACGTAAAACGTGATGGGTAAGTGATTTACGTTTTACGATCCCGTCTCCCACAACGGCTCCGCCACCCCTTTCTGATGATTTTCATAACGCGCCATCGCAAATAAAGCGTCGGACAAACGATTCAGATATTGAATAATGTGGGGATTCACATCTTCTTCTTCTCGCGCCAAAGTGATGGTTTGACGCTCGGCGCGGCGGCAGACGGTGCGGGCCACATGCAAATGGGCCGCGCCAATGGAACCACCCGGTAATATGAAATTTTTCAACGGGCCAACCGCCGCGCTCAACTCATCAATCAACGCTTCCATCCTGGCCACATGACTGGCTTCCATTTGCGGAATGCCATATTTTTCTTTATCGCCTTTGAGAAACGACAAATCAGAGCCAAGATTAAACAATTCGTTTTGAATCGCCGGTAAAACTTCGGCCAAACGATGGCAAAGACCAGAGGCGACAGCGACGCCAATGGTCGAATTCAATTCATCCACCGTGCCATAGGCCTGCACCCGCAGCGCATCTTTTGGCACGCGTTCCCGGCTGCCTAAACTCGTCGTCCCATCATCCCCTTTTCGTGTGTACAATTTCGTTATTCGCGGCATAAATTCTCCTCGTATAGCATGTTCGTAGTAAGGTGCGTAGTCTTCGGAGTACCGTCCTTAAACGCCACTCCGAGGACTTCGTGGCTCACTACGGACAAATAAGCTCTACCATGTTTGTAGTAAGGTACGCAGTCTGCGGAGTACCGTTTGGCGGAACGCCACTCCGAGGACTTCGTGGCTTACTACGAACGACGACATGC
>JANTGY010000272.1 GCA_024762695.1 Anaerolineae bacterium | reverse complement strand
CGCTGACGGAAGTTAGCCGCGTGGAAGTCCGCGACGAAAACGGCCCTGTTGTGCGCCTGAATGAGTTGGAATATGTCGAGGGGGAGGTGTGGGCTAACATCTGGCAGACGAACCGCATTGCCCGCATTGACCCGGCAACGGGGCAGGTTGTGGGCTGGATTGATTTGACCGGCTTGCTTAATCCCGCCGATGTGACGCAAAAAGTGGACGTGCTCAACGGCATTGCTTACGACGATGAAACGGATCGTTTGTTTGTGACGGGGAAATTGTGGCCCAAATTGTATGAAATTGAATTAATCCCAATGAATTGACGGATCAACAGAAAAGAAGAACGCATTTCCCGGCAAAACATGACAAATGACATTATCCCCAAATAAGAATTACGGGTATGCTTGCGTCATAAAATCAAAAATTTTTGCGGGAGCAAACATCTATTTTGCCATTTTGCCCGCCGCCTGAGAAGGAGCTTTACCATGCGTATTGTGATGGATTCAGTGGGAGATGTGCCTCCAGACCTGATTGAATCGTTGAAAATTTGCGTTATTCCCGTCAACATCGCCTTTGGCGAGGAGACGTTTTTGTCCGGCGTGACGATGGATCATGCCGCTTTTTATGAGAAAACCAAACAGGTGGACGCCAGCAATTTCCCCAAGACGGCGCAGCCCACGCCTGGGCAATTTCTGGCATGTTATACGCAGTTATTGGCCGAAGGGGAGACCGACATTCTCACAGTTGTCGTCAGTACCAAAATGGCGGGAACGATTCAATCGGCGCGGTTGGCGGCGCAGGAATTAGAAGGCCAGGGTAACTTTTATCGGTTCGATTCATTGGGCGGTTCAGCGGCGCAGGGCTTTTTGGCGATTGAAGCGGCGCGGATGGCGCAAGCCGGAGCCGAAATTGAGGCGATTTTGGCGCGACTGGAACAGATGCGGGATGAAATGGTCAGCGTTTTTACCATTGACAGCCTGGAATACGCGCTGAAAGGGGGCCGGGTTAGCGCGGCTAAATCCTTGATGGCCTCGATGTTGAGCATTAAGCCGGTGATGGAATTGCACGATGGCGAGATTGTCGAGGCGGGGCGGGTGCGTACCCGTAAAAGAGCGATTGCCCACATTGTGGCGCGCGTTAAGGAGGAAGTGGGCGAACGGCCGATTAAATTAGCCGTTGTTCATGCCAATGTATCCGCCGACGCCGACCGTTTACGGGAAATGGCTGCCGCTCAATTGAACGCAGTGGAAATCATTACAGTGGAAATGTCGATTGCCGTCGCTATCAATTTGGGGCCGGGTACTCTGGCGCTGATTGCCGCTCCTGTAGTTGAGTAATTGAAAATGGCCGCAAAGTATTTATGACTTTGCGGCCAGACATTTTTTATTGGGGGGTGAAGAGGCTCATGGGCACAGTCGCGCCAGCCTGGTGTAATTTCTTGATGAATGTGGGGATGTAACCTGTGGGGAGGAATTGGCCCTGAATACGGCCGTCTTCCATCCCCGTCTCCTGGAACCGGAAAATATCTTGCACCAAAATCGCATCTCCCTGCATCCCAACCACTTCCGAGACGCGCAGCACCTTGCGCGTTCCATCCCGCAACCGTTCTTGATGGAGGATAACGTCAATGGCAGAGGCCATTTGCTGGCGCACTTGCAGCAGTGGCAGCGAGGGCATAGCCATGTAGACCATCGTTTCCAGACGCGAAAGCGCGTCGTGGATACCTTTGGCGTGCAGACTGAACATGCTGCCATCGTAGCCAGTATTCAAGGCCTGGAACACGTCTATCGCTTCGCCGGCGCGCACTTCGCCGATGATGAGCCGGTCGGGGCGCATCCGCATGGCGTTGATGACCAGATCGCGCATACTGACGATTCCTTCACCGCCGGCGCCGCCCGGTTGACTTTCCAGGCGTACGAGACGTTTGAGGGTTGGCGACGGCCGTAACTCAGCCGCATTTTCTACCGTCACAATTCGCTCGTCGGGCGGGATGAGGTCGGTGATGATGTTGAGGACGGTTGTTTTTCCGGAGGCGGTTCCGCCAGAAACGACAATGTTAAGCCGCCCTTCGACACAAGCGCGTAGGAAAGCGACGATGGGTTGGCTGAGGGAACCGAAATGGACTAAATCGTCAAAGGTGAACCGGCGCGCTGCGAATTTACGGATCACCAATGACGGCCCCAAGATGGCAACCGGGGGCAAAACAGCATTAAAACGGGCGCCATCGGGGAGACGGCCGTCCATCATCAACTCGCCGTCGCCCAGCGGTCGCCCCAGCGCGACGGCCGTTTGTTTGATAACATCCAGCAAATGTTGATTGTCGTGGAAAGGGCTGGGCACATCTTCAAACTGACCTTGCCGTTCGACGTACACGTTATCAAAGCCGTCAACCATAATTTCTGTAACGTTTGGATCATCCAAAAACGGTTGTAACGGGGCGAGTATGTTGTTGATCTCTTTTGCGTTCATTTCGAACTCCTTTGGAAGGGGAAAGCTTGTTTCCACCTCCTCTACTGCACATGTTTCTATGCCTATTTTGTAGCACAGCCGCCATGCGCAGCAGAACGGGAAAATGACGGGTTTTCATCCTGGTAATTTAAACAGGGAGCTAGAGGAAAGAAGCGTTTTTCTAGCTCTCGCTCTATCCGCTAGCTTTGCCTCACCCACCCCTGCCGCAGGGCGTAGACGGCCGCTTCCGTGCGCGAACTGACTCCCAATTTGGAATAAATGTTATCCAGATGGAAGTTAATCGTACGCGGACTGACGGAGAGAATTTGGGCCATTTCCTTGTTGCTCAACCCCTCGGCCAGCAGTTGAATCACATCCATTTCGCGCGGGGTCAGGTCAACGGCCGTCGCCAATCCAAACCGAATCGTCAAATGCAGCCGACCATGTTCGGCCGTGCCCAGTTCAATTTGTCCGCCCAAGCTTTCGATGCGGGATTGGGCGGCTGCGAATAAATCATCGGCGGGGAGGAAACGGCCGTTATCCTCGAACCGATACGTCAACCCTTCAGCCGCCAATGTCAATTGGATGATAATTTCAGTTGCGTGGGCTTGTTTCGTCGCCCGCGCCAGCGCGTCTTGTGTGACGCGGAACAAAATTAACTCGATGGGGGGCGGCAGGCGTTCGTGCAATCGCCGCAAACTGAGATTGATTTGGACGCCATGCGTCCGTATTGTCTGATTGACCAACGCCTCCAGCGCCGGTTCCAGGCCCAGCGTATCCAGCAGTGTTGGATGCAGATTCGTTTCCAGGTCGCGGGCTTGCTGCAATACTTGCTGCGCCAATGTCGCCAGAACCGAAACCGCCATTTTTGCCGTTGGGTTGCCGCCTGTCGTTTGCTTGTAGACGTTGGCCTGGGAGAGCAGCAGGTTGAGCGGCTCGACGACGCTTTCTCCCAGCAGCCTGGCCAGACGGCGGCGTTCGCTCTCGACGGCGACGGCCGTATCTTCCAACGCGGCCGTCATCAACAAATGGGGCGGCAGGGGAACAGCCTCAGTTGTGGAACTACGAACAATGCGCTCCACCAACGAACCGGGCGTAGATGCAGTTGGAGCCGGCTCAATGCCGGATTTGGCGATGGCGGTTTCATCGGGCAGCGCGTCTAAAACTTCTTGGGCGGATTGGTAACGGCCGTTTGGTTCCTTGTCTAATAATTTCAAAATGATCCGCTCGATTTCAAGCGGAATGGCGGGGTTGTGTTGGCTGGGCGGCGTGATAGGATTGTTGAGGGTTTGGATGAGAACAGCCGTGGGTTGGTCGCCCGGGAAGGGGGGCTGACCGGTGAGCAGTTCGTACAACACCGCGCCGACGGCGTACAAATCGCTGCGGGCGTCGGCAGGCTGTCCGGCAATCAGTTCCGGGGCCAGGTAGAGGACGGTTCCGAGTAAAGCGCCTTCTTGCGTTAACCGCACATCCCCCTGCGTCCGCGCCAGCCCAAAATCGGTGACTTTGATACGGCCGTCCGGCGTAATCATGATATTTTCCGGCTTAATGTCGCGGTGGATGAGACCTTGATCATGGGCGTAGGCCAACGCCGACAGCGCCCCGCGAATGACCCGCAGCCCTCGTCGCGGCGAAAGTGGCCCATTTTCCACCAAATAAGCGTGCAAATCCTGGCCGGGAATGTATTCTAGCGCCAGAAAATGCCAGCCATTCTCCAGGCCCATGTCGTACAAGGTCATGATGTTGGGATGCGAGAGGCGGGCGACGGCGCGGGCTTCGCGCAGAAAGCGGTCGCTGGCTTCGCCCCCGGCGACTTGTTCCGGCGGCAGGAATTTGATGGCGATTTCCCGATCCAGCGTTTCGTCGTGGGCGCGGTAAACGACGCCCATACTGCCTTCGCCGATCCATTCCACCAGCCGATACCGTTCCTTGAGATAGGGCGGCGGTCCGGCGGCGAATTTGCCTCCTGCGTTCATGATTATAGGGTAAGGGAAAACGGCCGTGACTTCAAGCTATTTACACGGTTTTTCAGTAGCCCCATTTTGCTGTCATTCCCGCGCAGGCGGGGATCCATCTTCTCTTGTAACAAAATATGGATGCCTGCCTTCGCAGGCATGACAAGCCGACTACTGAAAACCGTGAAGCTCTTTATCACTTTATTGAGCGGATAGAACAGATGATATAAAATGTTTGTATTGACTGGGCAAATGCCTGACGCCCCCTGAGACCCAACATTGGAGTAGCTATGGATTCCGACAAATTCCCTTACGAAATTAAAATTGAGGTGGCCTTCCGCGATATTGACGCGATGGGGCACGTGAATAACGCTGTCTTTTTTGCATATTTTGAGACGGCGCGCATGAAATATGTGATGGATGTGTTCGAGCCGGGCGATCCGAATGAGTTTGACTTGTTGGATATGCCGCTTATCCTTGTTGAGGCGACGTGTTCATATAAATCGCCGGCGCTGCTGGGCGAGACGTTGCAAGTTGGCGTGGGGCTGTCTCGATTCGGCACGAAGAGTTTTGATTTGGTCTACCGGATATTGGGCGAAGACGGCCGTCTCGTGGCCTTCGGGCAAACGGTCCAGGTGATGTACGATTACGGAACGCGCAGCGCTTACGCCATTCCCGATGAAATCAGAAAACAGGTCGAAGCGTTCCAGGGAGGTTGGCAGCCGCCCCAATCTCTAAATTGACGATGGACAGCCGACAGCGATTTCACGAAACGATGCAATATGGCGCGCCTGACCGGGCGCCCTATTTTGAAGAAGGCATCCGGGGTGATGTGCTTGAAAAGTGGCGCCAGCAAGGTTTGCCGCCAGATACCAACTTGTCGAACATGTTTATCGCTGATCGGCGCGAAGAGATCGCGCCAGTGATGGAACCGCGCCCTTGTCCTAGCCAATGGCCTGCCCAGCATTAAGAATTAGATATTTTACGCCAACGGCTTGATCCGGCCGATCCCAATCGTCTTCCGGCCGATTGGGCACAGCGGGTTCCCGGCTGGCAAAATCGCGATCACGTTTTAATGCTGCGCATTCATCGCGGCTTGTTCCAAACTTTGGGCATTATGGATTGGGAGCGATTTTCCGAGGTTAGTTAGTGTCTTTAGTTTTTCGCCACCTCCTTGTAGATGATGTATCGGGAATTGGAATTCCCGATACCTACTCGAGAGGAAGTTGCGGGAATTCCAAT
>JANTGY010000271.1 GCA_024762695.1 Anaerolineae bacterium | reverse complement strand
TGACCGACATCGCCCAATCGGCGCAAAAACGATACCAGATTGAGGCGCTGATGAGCCTGGTCTCCGGCAATTACGGCTTGAAAATGTTCGATATGGTTGAGCAGGCCAAACGCACGTTGTCGGAAAAACGGGGCGCGGAACTTTTGCTGGAAGGGCCAGGCTTCAAAGTGCGCGATTTTGTCACCCGCACCGAATTTGAACGCATGATTGGCGCTGAGATTCGCGCCATTGACGAACATATTGAGGGCGTGATGGCCGAATCGGGGCTAAACCCAAGCCAGATTGACGCGGTCATTCGCACCGGCGGCTCGTCGCAAATCCCGGTGTTTTATGAGATGCTGGCACGCAAATTTGGCGCGGAGAAGGTGCAGACGGTGGATACGTTTAGCAGTGTCACGTCTGGGCTGGGCATCATCGCGCATGGGATTGAAAAAGGGGAGATTGCGGCACGGCCGTTCACCCCCAACGATTTGCAACAACACACCGACTCAGCCCACAAGTCGAATGTGCCGCCGATTAATCTGGATGTGTTGCAGCGGCGCATTGTGATGGAGGAAAGGGGCGCAGGGGAGCAGGGGAGCGGGGGCGCGGATGACCGGCAATCGTTGGCGCTGGTTTTGGCTGGCGGGGAGAAGATGGTTACGGCCGTTCCTTTCGACGAATCGGAAACTGTTTTGCCAGATGGCAGTTGGGTTGGCGCCGTTTTAGCCGATTTTGACGAGCAACTGCTGCTCATCACCACCCATTACCGCTTTTTGTTGATGACGCCGCGCCAGATGATGGAATTACAGCAAATGAAACTGGCCCTGACGGATATGCACCATTTTGTGAAGCAAGAAACGGTCTGCGCCGTCAGCCGTTGGGCCGATATTACGGCCAAGTCAAAGCTGCTGCTGGTCACGTCGCAGGGAGTGGCACGGCCGTATCCCACCCACATCTTGCGCGAAAACATCGAAGCGCCTGTGCCATTGCGCTTCGACCATCCGCTTGATGGCATCGTCGTCGCCGCGCTGGGCGCGGATGCGGCCGATACCTTGGTCATGGCGACGCGGGACAGGCGCGGCGTGCGCTGGCCGGTGAAGCAATTACGCTTGTCAGGCACGCAAGCCATCAACTGCGGCGAAACGGATCGGGTTGCGGCGGCGGCGTTGGTGAGCGATGAAGCTGAATTAGCGTTAGTGACAAAGGATGGCTACGGCCGTCGCTTACGCGCCGATTGGATCCCCATCCCGCCCAAGCCCAATCAAAAAGGGAAGGCGCTCATCGCTCGGCGCGGCGAGTTGGCGGCGATTTTGACGGAGGAACAGGGCTGGTTGTTGGATTCAGCGAGATTGGTGAGGGCAGAATACGGCCGTCTCTCCCTCGAAGAGTCCACCAAATCCCAAAAACTGCTGAAATTGGGAGAAGCGGAACGAATTTTGTGTGGAGTAATTAGTAATTACCAATTACCAATTACTAATTACTAATTACCAATTACCAATTTCCAATGGCAGCGCAAACAAGCCATCGTCATTAGGCGGGAAATCCACAACCTGAACGACAGCGTCCACATTCAACGGGCCGTAAATATGGGGAAATTGCTGGCCGGTTTCGTAACAATCTTCGTAAATAATTTTTGGCTCCACTTTGCCGGTATCAATCACCAGCAAAACCAATCCGGTTTGACCGCGATAAAATTCGTTGGCCGGGCCTATAACTTGCGCCACAGTGGAACAGTGGATGAAGCCTTCTGTTTCCAGAGATTCGGGGCGGTAAGGTGGGGTAGTGACGGCTGTTTCCCAATCCTCGCGCCGGGTAATATGTAAAATCGTATTCATAAGGCCGAATTATGAAGGCGGAATGATGAATTGTCCAACATTTACGTTACGCTGATAGACGGCCGTTCCCCCCCATGTTATAATTTTGGTGACTGGTTATTGGTAATTAGTAACTGGTAAGTTCGGGGATGATAGGTTTCGACGGGGAAGGCTGATCCTGGACTGCAAGCCGAGCGCCGCTTCACAACTCGTAAAACTGGAAGCAAAACAATAAGTGCAAACGCACGAAACAACTACAGCGCACTCCCCCTCGCTGCGTAAAAGCAGTAGTTGCCTAGGCGACTAGGCCGCTAGGGATTGCCGCGGTTCCAAAGACGGAACCCCGTCTGCTTTATTTCGCTCATTGGCCGGGTAAACGCAGGCGACACTTTAGCCAATGTGCTGCGTCTCGACGTCGATAGAGACGCTTAAGCGGCCCTTTCGGGGGCCATCGACTAGCTGGCAGCTGACCTTGTTGGCCGGGGCGCCTGCCAGTAACACGAAATAGGCCGACTAAGCTTGTAGAGGTTCAGAGGTCGAATTTTTCGGACGCGGGTTCGATTCCCGCCATCTCCACTAAAAAGCTCCCAATCGGGGGCTTTTTGTCATTCAATGTAATGGTCAAGAAAATGTTACACAGAGATTCGCAGAGAAGACGCAGAGTTCCACAGAGAGATTTAGGAGAAACCTTTGCGTTCTTCACGCTCTTTGCGGTTCAAACTATTGTTGACCATTACACTTTTTGTCATTCTGGCGTCAAGGGTTGGATTTAATCGAGCATGGCGTACAATTGGCGTTATGATGCGCAAGATTTCCCTCCCCTTAGCCCGTAGATTAGCCGTTTCCAGTCAATTATTAGCCGATCCGCAGCCAACGGCCGTACTTCCCACCCTGCGCCAGATTCGCTGCCTGCAAATTGATCCCATCAATGTCGTCGCCCGCAGTCCGCTGTTGGTTTTGTGGAGTCGTTTGGGGCAATATGCCCCGGAAGAACTGTCCACCTTGCTTTGGGAGGATAAATCCCTTTTTGAATTTTGGGCGCACGCCGCTTCTATTGTTCTGACCGAGGATTTCCCCCTGCACAAGCCGTACATGCTGCGCTTTGGAACCGGCGATGCTAAATGGGCCAAGCGCGTACGTAATTGGCTGGAAGTCAATGCCTCATTTCGCCAATACATCCTGAATGAATTGGCCGCGCGCGGCCCGCTGCTGCACACCGAACTGGAAAATCGCATCGTTGAACCCTGGCCGTCTAGCGGCTGGACGAATAATCGCAATGTCACCATCATGCTGCAATTTATGTGGGAGCAGGGTGAAATAATGGTGTCTCGTCGGTTTGGCAACGGTTTTGGGCTGAAGAAGCAGTGGCAGCTTGCCGAACGCCATTTGCCGCGATGGGAGGAGCATGCGGTTTGGCCGCAGGAAAAGGTTGTCTACGACGCGGCGCAAAAATCGCTGCGGGCGTTGGGCGTGGGGACGGCCAAGCATATCAAGAATCATTTTATTCGCGGCCGCTACCCTGGCCTGGATGATGTGTTGACAAAGTTGGAACGAGACGGCCGTATCCATCCCATCCAGATTAACGACTTGCCCGGCGATTGGTACATCCATACCGACGCCTTGCCGCTGTTGGCAAAACTGGAAGCGGGCGATTGGCAGCCGCGCACAACGCTGCTTTCCCCCTTCGACAACCTCATCTGCGACCGCGACCGCACCGAATTATTGTTCGATTTCTATTACCGCAGCGAGATTTACACGCCTAAAGCCAAGCGTCAATACGGCTACTACGTCATGCCCATTTTGCATGGCGAACAGTTGATTGGCCGGATTGATCCCAAGCTGGATCGCAAAACGAAAACGCTGCACGTGTACGCCGTCCATACTGAGCCGGGCGCGCCGATGACTGCCGACGTGGGAACGGCCGTTGCCCGATCCATCGCCGCATTAGCTCAATTTCTGGGCGCATCCAAGATTGATTACGACAAGAAAATGCCTGTGGAATGGCAGTTAGCCCAATAAGCGAGATTATTCTATGAGCGACGACGCCAAAATCACGCCAGACGTTCTGGCCGAAGCGGAAAAAGTAATCGGCCTGGAATTTACCCCCGCCGAACGGGAATTGATGCTGGATGGGGTCAACAAGCGGCTAGACGATTATACAAAACTGCGGGCCGTCTCTTTACCCAACCACGTCGCCCCCGCGCTGCAATTCATCCCCCAATCCCCAATTCCCCAATCTCCGGTATCCCGATTACCCATCTCGCTTGACCACATGCCGGCTCCACAGCGGCCGTCCAATCTGGAAGACGTCGCCTTTTGGCCGGTCGCCCAATTGGCCCGCCTGGTGCAAACGAGCCAGGTCACATCCGTTGAGCTGACCAAAATGTATCTGGCGCGACTCAAACGCTACGATCCCCAACTGCACTGTGTCATCACCCTGACTGAGGAGCGGGCTTTGGCGCAGGCGAAACAAGCGGATGAGGAGATGGCTGACGGCCGTTATCGCGGCCCGCTGCACGGCATACCCTGGGGCGCTAAAGATTTACTGGCCGTCAAAGGATATCCGACCACTTGGGGCGCGGCGCCATTCAAAGAGCAGATCATTGATGAAAATGCGGCCGTTGTCCGGCGATTGGATGAAGCGGGGGCCGTCTTGATTGCCAAGTTGACGATGGGCGCGTTGGCCTGGGGCGATGTCTGGTTTGGCGGCCAGACGCGCAATCCCTGGAATTTGGAGCAAGGGTCAAGCGGATCCTCGGCTGGCTCGGCGTCGGCTGTTGCCGCCGGACTGGTCGGCTTCGCCATCGGCACGGAAACATATGGTTCCATCGTCTCGCCAGCCAACCGCTGCGGCGTAACCGGGCTGCGGCCTACTTATGGCCGCGTCAGCCGCGACGGCGCGATGGCCTTAAGCTGGAGCATGGACAAAATCGGCCCGATTTGCCGCGCGGTTGAGGATTGCGCCCTGGTTTTTGATGCGATTCATGGGGCAGATGGCGTGGATGCAACGGCCGTGACTCGCCCTTTCGAGTGGCCGCCAAAAATTGACATAACCAAGCTCCGTATCGGCTACACAGCCGGCGCTTTTGCTAAGGAACGGGACAATAAACCTGCCGACGATGCGGCGCTGGCCGTATTGCGCAATCTGGGGGCGACGCTGGTTCCCATCGAACTCCCCAACTACCCCGTCCCGGCGCTGAACCTGATTTTGCAAGCGGAAGCGGCGGCGGCGTTTGACGAACTGACCCGCAGCGGCCAAGATGATCTGCTGGTGCGGCAAACGGCCGATTCCTGGCCCAATGTGTTGCGGCAGGCGCGGTTGATTACGGCCGTCGAGTACATCCAGGCCAACCGTATCCGTGCGCTGCTTGTTCAGGAAATGGCTGAATTGATGGGGCAAATCGACCTTTACATCGCGCCATTCGGCGACGATTACAACTTATTGTTGACCAATTTAACCGGACACCCGGCCGTTGTTTTACCCAACGGCGTTTCTGAAGCCGGCGCGCCCAACAGCAGCCTGACGTTGATGGGAGATTTGTATGATGAGGCGGCTATTCTGGCCGTTGCCCAAGCCTACCAAACAGCGACTGATTTTCATGAGCGACGGCCGTTCTCCCTTGTCAATAGCCGTTTGTAGTTAGGTGCGCAGCCTGCGAAGTACCGTTTGGCGGAATGCCACTCCGCGGGTTCCGTGTCTGACTGTCAATAACAACGCGCTGTCTCTGTGTAAATCGAATTGGTCATTCGGGCGAACTCCGTTCGATACGCGATTGACCAATGGGTGCATTTCAAATGAGTTGAGAAAAGTGCGTGTTTCGGGAATTGGAATTCCGTTAGTGTCTTTAGTTTTTCGCCACCTCCTTGTAGATGATGTAT
>JANTGY010000270.1 GCA_024762695.1 Anaerolineae bacterium | reverse complement strand
GCGGTCAAGGCGGAGTCGCCACCGGATTTGTGTACAGTGAAGTAGATGAAACGGCCGTTTACGGCCAAACCTACACCTACAAACTGGTCGAAGTCGAAACCAATTCTAACCAAATCGATCTGGAAACCGTCACACTCGCCTTTATCATCGTCCCCACGGCCACGCCCATCGTCATTGGTGGCGGCGACAACCCAACGGCCGTGCCAACACAAACGCCGCCCCCCACCTCCACCCCTTTGCCCACGGCGACACCCCCTGCCCCCACAGCTACAAACAGCGACACGGCCGTTTCCCCCACCGCCACGCCAATCTCATCTAGCCCCAACACCGCCACGCCCACCCCGCTGCCCACCGCCACTGACAATGTGGGCGCGGGCGTCGTCGCTACAACCGCCATCCAACCCACCGCCACACCCCAGGCTGTCGCCATAGCCGCCACACCCGCCGATTCCAGCGGCAGTCCTGTTGTCTTTGCTCAGGAACCGGGCTATCCGCCGCCAGACACACCAGCCCCGCTGCCAACCGAAGAGGCTTATCCTGGAGGACGGCCGTTACCCACAATCCAGGCCAACCCCGCCCCCATCACCGCCGACAACGGCGTACAGCCGCCCACCAGGGCCGTCATCGGCGGCCAAAACGGGGAGGGAACAGTCGCCAACAGCGCCTATCCATCCGACGCCGCCGCTTCCAACGACGCCGCGCGCGGACGCCTGTTTCTCTGGACGGGCTTCATTCTGGCCCTGCTCATTTTCATCGGCGGCGTCATTGGTTCAATCGCGCTTTACCGGCGTAAACGAGAGTAACCGTTTGGGGAGGCGTTTGCGCGTGACAATAGGAAGAATTACGAACGGCAGATGGGCAATTGGCCTACTTCTGGTCGTCTTGCTGTCAGCCTGCCGTTCCGAAAACCCGCCGGTCGTCGGCGACACAGCCCCCAATTTACTTAAAATCGAAATCGCCAACGATGGCCTTTACCAAATCACAACCGCCGATTTGCAAACGGCCGGGTGGACATTGGAAGAATTGGACGCCAATCAACTCCATCTCAGTCAAGCAGGCACGGCCGTTCCCTACCACATTCAGAACAATGCCCTCATCTTTTACGGACAAGCGCCGGACAGCCGCTACACGGCCGTTCGTCCCTACATCTTAGAATCGGGCAAACCTGGCATTACGATGACCCATACGGCCGTTGACCCGGCAAAAACAGCCAATCAAACGCCAATCCACCAAACCAAGCGCATCGAAGAAAACCATATTTACCTGTCCGATACCCGCCAGGACGACCACAGCGACGTCTGGTTTTGGCAAACTCTGGAGCAAAACCAAAAACTCACGCTTTCCGTCGAACTAGCCGCCGTCGCCGATGGCCCAGCCGCTTTACGCCTGAACCTGCGCGGCGCCACCCACAATCCAAGCGTCGAACTCGACCACGATTTTGACCTCATCGTCAACGGGCAAAAGCTGACCGCTATCCGTTGGGACGGCCAAACCGCGCACACCAGCCAAACCGCTCTGCCACCCAACCTCTTACAAGCCGGCAGCAATGAAATCATCCTCGACAATGAAGTGGAAGGCGCCTCCTTCCTCGACATCATGGAGCTAAACTGGCTGGAACTAGACTACACGGCCCCGGCAACGGCCGTTAACGACCGGCTCCAAATCAGTCAGACAGAAGGCGGAGTCGTCCTTGACGGCTTCAGCAAACAGCCCCTCATCTTTGATATTAGCGATGCTGCCGCGCCGCGTTTATTAACCAACTGGCTATACGAAGAAAATGCTGCAAAGCTTACAGTAACCAGCGCCATGCGCCTCGCCGCTGTTGGGCCGCGCGGCTTCCTCGAACCAGCGGCCATCCGCCCCTCGCGCCAGAGCGATTGGCACAGCCCCAATAATCAAGCTGATTTACTCATCGTCACCACAGATGAATTAGCGCCAGCGCTGGCGCCGTTGGTCGAAACGCGGCAAACGCAAGGATTATCCGTCGGCATCGTCCCCGTCGCCGAAATTTACGACGAATTTGGCTACGGCGACGCCAGCCCCGATAGCATCCAAGCCTTCGTCGCCTACGCCGTCGAAAATTGGCAGACACCGCCCAGTTATCTATTTCTGGTCGGCGAGGCGACGACCGATTACCGCGACTATCAAGGCATCGCGCCGCGCAACCACGTCCCTTCATTACTGGTTCCAGTTGATTACAGCGGCGAGACAGTCAGCGATTCCCGCCTGGCCGATGTGGATGGCGACATGCGTCCCGATTTGGCCGTTGGCCGCTGGCCGGTTGATTCGGTAGAAGATGTCGAAAACTTGGTCGAACGCACGCTGGCTTATGAAAAAGGAACGGCCGTCAACCGCGCCCTATTCGCCGCCGACGGAACCGAACCCCAATTCGCTGCCATCGCCAGCCGCCTCTGGACCGAAAGCGGCCTGACCGACAACGAAACGCTTCTTCTCACCGGCGCGTCGGCTGAAGAGGTCGCCGCCGCCTGGAATGAAGGCGGCTGGCTAACAACCTACATCGGGCATGGCAGCGTCGAGCGCTGGGGCAAAGAAGATATTTTCAACAACGAAACGGTGAGCCAACTCAACACCGAAACGCCGCCCATCGTGCTTCAACTCACCTGCCTCACCGGCCTGTTCGCCCACCCCGAACTCACCTCGCTGTCGGAAACGATGCTGCGAGACGAAAACGGGCCAGTCTTGCTCGTCGCCGCCACCAGCCTGACCTTATCGGGCAATCAGGAACCGTTTGCCATGAGCCTGATGCAGCACATGCAAGACCCGGCTTACGCGCGCATTGGCGACGCCTTTCAAGCCGCCAAAGAAGACCTCGCCATCGAAAACAACAACGGACTACGCGAGATTAGCGACACCTTTGCCCTGCTGGGCGACCCCAGCGCGATGATAATACGGCCGTAACCTCCCATGCTAACTCGACTGCAAACCCGCTGGCTGGGCATCGCCATCCTGTCCGACATGAGCCTAACCCTTCTCGCTTTGCTGGCCGCCCGCTGGCTGCGCAGCTACTTCCCCGGCGGCTACTACCTTGATGAAACGCTGGCGCTTTCCTTGCTAGACCAACCTTTGCAATTTTCCTACGCCGTCCTCATCCCTGTTGTCCTCGGCGTCTGGCTAACCGTTTTCACCGCGCTCTCTATTTACGACACACAGCACATATTGACCCAATACAATCGTATTCAACCTGTTTTCGTCGCCATCACCGGCGCCGTACTGGTCTTTGCCGGCCTGTCCTACTTCCTTTTCCGTGATTTATCCCGCTTTTTATTCCTCTATTTCTACATTTTCGACGTTGTTCTTCTGATTAGCTGGCGTAAGTTAGCGTCCAAATTTTTGAACAGTCCCCTCTTTCAAAGCTGGCAGCCCCGCCGCCGCGTTCTGATTGTCGGTCAGGGAGAATTGGCGGAAGAAATGGCGACGGCCGTGCAAAACGCCAATCAATCGGGATTAGAACTCATCGGCCGCATCAACGAACCGACCAACGGAGACGACGCCATACAAATAATTAAAACCAAAGCCGTCGCCCTAAAAGCCGACGAAGTCATCTTCGCCCTGCCGCCAGGACATCAAGCCCTGGTGCAAAAACTCGTCTACCAACTTCAGCCGCTGGCCATCAATTTACGCCTGGTTCCCGATGTCGTCGATCTCGTTTTTGTGCGCGCCGCCATCGAAGATTTTGCCGGATTGCCGTTGATAGGCCTACGCCAACCGGCCATCTCCATCTTCAATCGCCTCGTCAAACGCGCCTTCGACATCCTCGTCACCGGTCTGCTGCTGCTCGTCTCCCTGCCGCTTTCCCTGCTCATCGCCGCCCTGATTAAATTTGGTTCGCCAGGGCCAATTTTCTATTCGGCCCAGCGCATTGGCGAAAACGGCCGTGTTTTTAACATGCACAAATTCAGGACGATGGTCGCCGACGCCGACCAACGGGAGATGGAGTTATTTGTGCAGGCCAATGGAACCATCGGCTTCAACAAGCGCCCCGACGACCCGCGCGTCACGCCCATCGGTAAATTTCTGCGCCGCTCCAGCCTGGATGAGCTGCCCCAGTTATTCAACGTCCTCAAAGGGGAGATGAGTCTGGTTGGGCCGCGCCCCGAACTACCCTGGCTGGTCGAGCGCTACGAACCCTGGCAGCATCAACGCTTCGCCGTGCCCCAAGGGATGACGGGCTGGTGGCAAGTCAAAAACCGGGGCCAACAACAAGCCTACGACATCCGCGTCGAAGATGATTTATTCTACATCCACAATTACTCATTCTTGCTGGATTTACGCATTCTGGGGCTGACGCTGGGGGCCATTTTGCGGCGGGATGGCGCGTTTTGAGGATAGCAAACGGCCGTAAACACGGTTGGCGTTTTTGGTTAGGCGTGGGCTTAAGTGTCATCAGCGTAGTGTGGCTGGCGCTAACAACAGATTGGGCGCAGGCTGGCGCAGCGCTGGCGCAAGCCAATTATGGGCTGGTTTTAGCGGCCATCGGTCTGGCCTGGCTCACGATTTTGATGCGGACAGCCCGCTGGCGGCTGCTGTTTCCCCAAAATAATTTACCCTCATTTGGCCGGTTAACGGCCGTCATGCTCATCGGTCAAACCATCAACGTCATCGTCCCGGCGCGGGCGGGCGATTTGGCGCGAGCGACTTTGGTCGGCACAGAGCGCACCGCCTACGTGCTGGGCACGCTCCTGGTACAAACCGCGCTGGATTTATTTATGGTCGCCGCCATGATTGTCTGGCTGCTGTTTCAAGTTAGTTTGCCGGGATGGTGGCGAGCGCCGGGGCAAGCGTTGGCTTTAGCGGCAGCGATTGTTTTGCTCACTCTCCTCATTTTGATTGCGACACGGGGATGGACATTACGACAATTGACGGCCGTCGCCCAGCGCTGGCCCAAACTGGGGGCGGAACGTCTACTCAGCCCCGCCGCTGAGTTTTTTCGCAGTTTAGACGCCATTCGTCCGGGAACGGCCGTTGCCGCACTGCTCTGGTCAATCGGCATTTGGATTGTCTACGGAGCCGTCAACTACGTCCTCCTGCTGGCCCTCCATGCGCCAACTTCCTGGTTGGCCGCTTTTTTCTTACTCGTCGTCTTGCAATTGGGTATCGCTGTCCCTTCCTCGCCGGGCCGGGTCGGTGTTTTTCACTATTTGAGCGTGCAGGCGTTGGCCGTGTTTGCTGTGGGCGGGGCGACGGCCGTTTCCTTCGCCATCATCCTCCACCTCATTTCCATCATCCTCCCGGCCGTTTTGGGCGCCGCCCTAACCTGGAAAATGGGTCTCCCCCTAACCGCAAAGGCTGATTTATGATATTCAGAAGAAACCGCAAAGTACGCCAAAATCGCCAAGAAAACCAGAAAAAATCCGCGTCATCCGCGTTAATCCGCGTCCTACTCTATAATCTCAACCTATGAACATCCTACTCCGAAAAATCCGCGTCGCCCTTACGCCCAGGCAGTGGCGCTTGAAAACCCAACTCTCCAACGGCGCCGTCGTTACCGGCAAAAACCGGCCTGGCTACGGCGGGCGCGGCGTCTACATCTTTCGCGACGCCGTCGAAACCGAATTTCAACATCTCACCCAATTTTTGGAGCCGTCCGACGTGTTTGTGGATGTGGGAGCCAGCGCCGGCATTTACACGCTCAAAGCGGCCCAGCATTTCCGTAATGACAC
>JANTGY010000269.1 GCA_024762695.1 Anaerolineae bacterium | reverse complement strand
TCGCCGCCCAACTCGTCGTCAGCGAAGGGACGGTGAAGAACCACGTTTCCAGCATCCTCAGCCGCCTCGGCCTGCGCGACCGCACCCAGGCCGCCCTCTACGCCCACGAGCACCGCCTCATCTCCCACAAGCCGGAAAACAAGCTATGACCCTGGACCAAAAAATCAATGATTTACTAAATTTGCTGCGCGCCCGTTACCCGGATTGGGCTGATTTTGACCAGATTGATTTTGTGGATGACGAGATAGCCTATAAACAGGCAACGGCCGTTAAAGCGCAAAAATGGCTCAACCGCGCCGAGCTAGACCGATTGATTGAAACGGGCGACTTTGATTTGTTCGTGGAGCAGTTGATTACGTTGAGCCGGGATAACAATTTACTGTTCCGACGGGTTCCATCGCAAGGCGACACGGCCGTTTTGCACCACCCCGCGCTCGACAAACCATCCTTTTGCACAGCCGTGCGCAATCTTTTGCACAGCGACCGGCCCAGCCCCGACCGTCTGCAAACCTTCAGCGATTACTGCGCCACCCATGCCCTGCCCAACAAATGGCCGCTGCCCACCTATCTGCTATTTATTGCCCAGCCCGAGCGGGAAATGTTCGTCAAACCACACGCCGCCAGTTGGTTTCTGAAATTCATGGGCGTTAACCAAACCGTCGTCGCCCCGCCAACGGCCGTCGTCTATGCCGCCATTCTGGAACAAGCCAACAAGCTGCAAGCTGCCCTCCGTTCCTACGGCGCGACCGACAAAATTGGCCTGCAAAGTTTCATATGGGTTTGCTATCGGGAGAGCAAGAAGCGCACGGGCCGGTTGAACCCCAAAGGCCAGGTTGATTTGGATGTACCGCCAACGAAACCGCTGCCCCCGGTTGTGCAATATGAGGTTGCCCCGGCAACGGCCGTACTCAAAGAACCCAAAGCCAAACAATTAAACACCGCCCCCAACCAGCCCGATTATCCGCTGGCGCAGTTCGCCGCCGAGACAGGCTATCCTGAAACAGATTTAGGGCAATGGGCGCAGGCTATTGAGCGCAAAGGGCAGGCCGTCTTCTACGGCCCGCCGGGAACGGGCAAAACGTTCGCGGCCGAAAAAATGGCCCAGCATCTAATCGGCGGCGAAGACGGGTTTACGGAGCTAATACAATTCCACCCGGCCTACGCCTACGAAGATTTTATGCAGGGGATACGGCCGTTTACCCGCGACAACGCCATCCATTACAAAATGGTTTCCGGCCGATTCATGCAATTTTGCGACCAGGCGCGGGGGCGCAACGGCCGTTGCGTCCTCATCATCGACGAAATTAACCGGGCCAACCTGGCCAGCGTCTTTGGCGAACTGATGTATTTGCTCGAATACCGCCGCCGGGACATCTCCTTGTCCGGCGGCGGCCGATTCAGCATTCCGGCCAACGTTCGCATCCTGGGAACGATGAACACCGCCGACCGCTCTATCGCTTTAGTCGATCATGCTTTACGCCGCCGGTTTGCATTCATCCACTTATCGCCTAATGAAAATGTCTTGCGCCAATTTCACAAAAACACAGGGTTCAATATTGATGGATTGACGGCCGTTTTGCGCCGCCTCAACAACCAGATTGGCGATCCCCATTACCGAGTTGGCCACACCTACTTCCTGCGCCGTGATTTGGCCGCCCAGCTAGAAGCCATCTGGCGCATGGAAATCGAGCCATACCTGGAAGAATACTTTTTTGACCAACCAGACCGTATTGAAACGTTCCGGTGGGAGAAATTAGGAATGGGGAATGGGGAATGATGATTGATGAACCCCCATTCCCCATTCCCCATTCCCCATTCATCATTTAGATAGGCTAAACGTACCGGGATGCAACGGCCGTCTTGGGACTAAGGGGCTGTTTGCGCCCCCTATTTGGCTCGTTTATAATTCGATTAGAATATTCATCCCCAAGAGAGGCTTGTCAATGGCTCTTGTAGAGTCTGAAACTCAATTAACGCCCGCTGTACCGGAAACATCACTAAACGGGCCAACGCGGCAGCCGACGGCGGCAATACTCCGCGAAATCATTGAAACATTACTGTTAACCTTCTTCATCTTTTTTCTGGTTAACAGCTTAATTGGCCGCTACCGCATTGACGGCAGCAGTATGAATCCTACCCTGTTCGATGGCGAATATCTCATCATCAATAACATCAGCTATTATCTCGACACGCCCGAACACGGCGACATCATCGTCTTCAAACACCCCAACAACGATCTCAACCTTATCAAACGAGTCATTGGCGTGCCTGGCGACCATATTGAAATTCATGATCGGCAGGTGATAGTGAACGATGAGTTGATGAATGAACCATACATCGCCGCGCCGCCCAATTACAGCGGCAGTTGGGATGTGCCGACCGGTTCTTATTTTGTCTTGGGCGACAATCGCAACAATTCTAGCGATTCCCATTCCTGGTCTTACTTACCGGAAGATAATATCATCGGCAAAGCAATGTTTGTTTACTGGCCGCCTAGCGATTGGACGGCCATCCCCCACAACAACGATGCAATCAGCCTAACTAACCTGCAATAACATCAGGACAGCTTTTATGAAATGTCAACATTGTCGCATCGGTCATTATCAATCAATCCAGGTTCCTTACATTCAATGGCATAACGGCCGTATTCTCGTCATGCCCCACGCCCCGGCATCTAGCTGCGACGTTTGCGGCTATATGGAATACGATGCCGCCTTTATATACAAATTAGATTATTTATTAGATAAATTGTCCGAACAGTCTCCTAATCTGGCGCCCAAACAAGCGCATCCAATTTTTATAAAATCAGCTCAGTGGTCGCCGACAAGAAGGAGTTAACGACTCGCATCAAAAATGACCCCAGAAACTGAACAAATGCGCGCCCAGTTTCAGCAGTTCATCTCAACCGTTTTAGAGCCAGAAACGGCCGTAAAAGGGGTCGTCGCCATTGGCAGCATGGCCACCGGACACATGACTGCCGCTTCCGACATAGACGCCATCGTCTTCCTTGATCCCTTCGACTACTACATCATCCCCGCCGAAGCTGTTTGGCAGCCCGATGACGACACCTTCCACAGCATCTTCAACGATGCCATTGTCGGCCTCTCCCTCGATTTTGCTCGTTTGAGCTGGCAAGAATGGTCAAACCCAGCCTTCAAATGGCCTGAAGGTCGCCGCGCCGAACTCAGCGCTGGTTGGATTGCCCACGATCCCCGCGGTGAAGTGGCCCAGCTTATCCGCCAGCGGACTGCTTATGACAACGATTTACGGCTGGCTCGCCTGGATGAAGCGTTAGTTTGGCTAGATCAACACATAAATTGGAAATCACCGGAAATTCTCTGGGAAAAACTTGGCCCAGCCATTGCCTTAGATCGACTGGAAGCGGCCTACCATTATCTTGTTCAGGCGTTATTCGCCTTTAACCGGCGCTGGCGGCCTTGGCGTAACCGGGAAATGCAAATTTTGCTGCAAATGCCCTGGCTGCCAGACCATTTTGCCGAACGCGCGCTCATCGCCGCCAATGCGCCCAGTCTGGATTATGACGGCTACCTGACTCGGATCAATATGCTGCGTGACCTTTTTCAAGAATTAATGTCTAAATTGATTGAGAATGGCGATTATTCCAATACGCCAATCGATCAAGCATTTATTCGCAGCAATGATGAACCGGGACGCGCCTGGAATATGGATGAATGGAATAAATTCCGCCAAGCGCGCCAATTGTCGTAAACGGCCGTAACGCAAATCAACAACAATGCCGGCAATCGCCCGGCGAAAACATGTATTGGTTACATCATTTTATACAATTTAATCGTAAATACTTTACTGGAATTCATATAGGCACAACATTATGTCATTAGGAACGCGCAGTCTCATCAATTTAGATTTATTTACCGACGCTTACCGGGTGACTGGCAGCACCACTGTAGGCGCTGGCGGCATTAACGCTGAATTAGCCAATCCCAACTCAAGTTTTTTAGAAATCCAGGGCGCTTACATTTCCCGCATCAACCAACCAGGCGAAATTGTCGCCCACTACAATCTGGCCGCCTTTCGCAAAAAAAATATCAATTTCATTGTCTTACAAGATAGGCGCGTAGGCATTCCCGTGGGGACGCAGCACGGCCGTTCCATTTACACACGCGGCCAAGAAATTCCCGTCTTCCTCACCGTCCCCTCCTTCGAGATCAATGGCGCAATCACCCATACCGGCAAGCCCAACCCCCGCGATATTCTTGCCAAAGCAGTCGGCGGGTATTTGCTTGTTTTCAGCGCTTCCGCCTCCGCCTCACTCTACCCCAAAATCGCTTACAGCGGCGATCTCATCATGGTAAGCCGCGACCGCATTGGCTTATTCTGTCTCGATTCCAACAAAAGTTAAGTAACCCGCAGAAAATTATTGGATAACAAAGACGCCAATTCTCTGCGGTTTACCCAAGCAATCGGCCAAATACTTGCTCGCTATATTCCGAAATTTTCTTGTCGATTACCTAAGAACAAGAAGTCCATTTTTCATAACTTATCCCAATATGCTATTATGTTATATGAAAATCCATCAATGAATGATTCGGGGAGGTTGTGTAGGGCAAGTAAACTAATACGTTTAAGGAGATAGTATTGTGGCTAGGATTTTTGTCATTGACGACGATGAGCAACTGCTGCGTATGGTTGGCCTTATGCTGGAACGCGGTGGGCACAGCCTGACATTAATCAACGATCCCCGCAATGGCTTGCAACAGCTCGAAGAAGACAAGCCTGATCTATTAGTTTTGGACGTGATGATGCCCGGCATGAGTGGGCATGAATTAACACGTGAAATCCGAAAATCCAGCCGGTTAAAAAATCTCCCCGTCCTTATTTTAACGGCTCGAGCGCAAGAGATTGACCGGGATACAGCGTTAGCCAGCGGCGCCAACGGCTATTTAAGCAAGCCGGTTACTTCGCAAGATTTGCTCGAGCGCGTTGATGCGTTGTTGGGAGAGAAATCAGATAAAGAACCACCCCCGCCCCCTACGAAAACGGCCGTTCCCAGTTCGCAAAACAAAGGCATGATCCTGGCCTTTTATGGTCTGCGCGGCGGCGTAGGTCAAACCACTTTGGCAACCAACCTCGCCCTGGCGCTGCGCCAAACCAGTAAGCAAGACGTCTGTTTAGTGGATATGTCGCCATCTTGCAGCCAGGTTGCCATTCACCTAAACCTGCACAAAAAATCGCCCCGTGGCTGGGCCGATTTATTAACCCAGGAAACGCTGGATTGGTTCGAGATTGACGCCCATCTGCTAACGCACGAAACAGGGTTACGCGTACTGGCGGCGCCGGCGATCCCCATGCCCCCCTCGACGTTATCAGCCGAAGACATCGTCAATATCCTCTCTGTACTGCGCGACAAAATGATGTTTACGGTGTTGGATTTACCGCCAGTTTTGAGCCAGGCATTCACCGCCGCTCTCAAAATGGCCGATGTCAGTTTACATGTCATTACGCCGGATATTGTGTCGGTGCGCACGGCCGTACGCACGGCTCGCGCGCTGGCCGAATTAAACGTCAAACCAAAGCAGCCCTCATTCATTCTTAACCAAACAACAAAAACAGCGCCGCTTCCTTCAGCCACTGTCGAGCGTGCCGTCAGCGGCCGTATCCCGTTTCAACTCGAATTCGATCCGCGACAAGCCCAGGCGCTTAACAAAAGCTCCCCACTCGCCCTATCCGCCCCCGATTCATCGGTGGC
>JANTGY010000268.1 GCA_024762695.1 Anaerolineae bacterium | reverse complement strand
CTACCTTACAACCGCCGCGTCCCCATAAAGTTGTTAGCGGCGAAACGCTTACCGGATTAGCTTTACAATACCGTCTTTCCATTGAAGGCCTGGCCGCCGCGAATGGCTTGTCGCCCGATTCGGCTTTATTTGTCGATCAGGAACTGCTTGTCCCCTGGCCTACGCCTACGCCGCCATTGGCGCCTGTCGCCATTGATGTCAAAGGCGAGACGGTCATCGCTGACCCGGAGGGCTGCGAGCGGTACGAAGTGCGGACCGGCGATTCCTTGTCGGCCATCGCTGCCCGTTACGACGTGGATTTTGAACTATTCTTGCTCGTCAATCGATTAACTGCCGAGACGATTCCCCAGCCGGGCGACACGGTGTGTATTCCGGCCATCGTCTATGGCGGAAGTTTGCCGCCGACGCCTGGCCCATCGCCCACGCCAACGGTGACGGCAGCGCCCGCCGGCCCGTATTTGTTGTATCCCATCGCCAACGCTGTTATCGACCCGCCGGATGGCGTTCTTACCTTCCAATGGGCGGCCGTTAAAACTTTGGCTGAAGCGGAATGGTACATGGTTGAGCTAACCGATTTAGATGAGATTGACGCTTTGCCGCTGCGCGGTTTTACCCGCGACACGGCATTCCAGGCGCCTGCCTCCTGGCGACCGCCGGTGGATGAGACCCACACGCTGCGTTGGCGGGTGAGCATTGTTCAGGTGAACGGCCGTCGCGCCGACGGTTTGCCCATTTACGTTTATGGCGGCGAAAGCAGCCAGGATGCTTTCTTTAGTTGGCAGGGGGCTGTTCCCACGCCAACGCCTTCTCCCACTTCTACCTCCACGCCAACAGCGACTCCCGTTGAGGAAAGCGCGGGTTAGCCCCGTTGGAAACCGATTATGTTTCGATACCGTTTAATTCGTTTGGCCATGAATGTTTCGCGGCGGTTGTTGCTCGTGCGTTTTAAAGTTGTTGGTCGGGAGAATATTCCGGCAAAAGGGCCATACATTGTTGTGTTGAACCATACCAGCGTGGTGGATACGCCGGTTTTGCTGCTCAACTTCCCTTTGCAAAAATGGCGGTTCTTTGCCATCGAAAAATGGAAATATCATCCTATCTACGGTCCAATTATGTCGTGGTTGGGAGCGATTTACATTAAAAAGGATATGGTTGACAGGCAGCAGCTTCGTGAAGCGATGACGGCCGTTCAAGAAGGCAACGTCTTCGGTTTAGCCCCGGAAGGGACGCGTAGTTTTAACGGCAAAATGATGGCGGCTAAGGATGGCGCCGCTTATTTAGCCAGCAAAGCGAAGGCGCCTATTTTGCCGGTCGGCCTGGTGAACAATGATGTGCTGTTTGCTAATGTGAAGCGATTACGCCCGACGACGATTGAGGTGCATGTTGGTAAGCCGGTTATGTTGCCCGATAACGGCCGTCGCGTCCGCAGCCGAGATTTGCCCGCCTACACCCATTTCATTATGGTTCACATCGCCGCTCAACTGCCGGAACGGTATCATGGACATTATGCCGACAGCCCGGCGCTGGCGGCGCTGCGAGATGGCGAAGATCCTTGGCCGCATTGTGTTGAATAAGACAGAAAGCAACGCCTAATGCTGTCATTAGCGGCTTGTAGCTGCGATAGAAAGACGAATTGAAAGGCGGCTTGGAGATAATCGGGGCTGTGCTATAATTTTAACTTCGTTTTCTGATTTTCAAGTAAAAATATGGCCGTACACCACAAGGACTGAGGCGCGCTGATTATTGGCTGCTCAGTCCTTCATGTTGAATAAAAGATTTATGAAACTTTCAGTCATCATTTGCTGCTATAACGAGCAAGCGACAATCGAAAAAATAATTAGTAAAACCCAGGCCGTTGATTTAGGGGGCGATTGGGGGCGAGAAATCATCGTTGTGGACAACTTTTCAACCGATGGGACGCGCGAGATATTGCAAAAAATAAGTGACCCAGAAATTCGGGTCATTTTTCATGATCGCAATAAAGGCAAAGGCACATCTATCCGTACCGGGATTGCCAATATGACCGGCGACTACTTCTTCATTCAAGATGCGGACAGTGAATACGACCCTTTTGAGCAGCGTAAATTTACCGACAAGGCGTCCGCTACAAACGCGCCGGCCATTTTTGGCTCGCGCATTTTGGATGGCGAAATTAAATCGCAGTATTGGCGGACGTTGATGGGCAATCGCTTTTTGACCTGGATGCACAATTTCTTGTTTGGACATCGTATTACCGACGTGGCGACGGCCTCTAAGATGGTGCGGGCCGATGTGGCCCATTCTCTCCATTTGACTGGAACAAGTTTTGACCTGGATTTTGAACTGCCCAACAAAATTGCATTGGCCGGTCATGACATTTTAGAAATTCCTATCCAGTATGATCCGCGCACCTACGCCGAAGGGAAAAAAATTGGCTGGAAAGACGCCGTTGAAGCGGTGTTGATTATGTTTCGCAATCGGCTAGGTTTATCGCCTGTGTTCAAGTCAGACTAGAAACCGGTTTTTTTTGGAATAACCCGGTTTCTCTGAGCAAATGCTATGAAAATTGTTATCACTGGTTCCATCGCTTACGATTATTTGATGTCCTTTCCCGGCAAGTTTGCCGATATGATTTTGCCGGAGCAGCTGCAAAACATCAGTCTTAGCTTTTTGGTGGATTCGATGCAGAAGCAGCGGGGCGGGGTGGCGCCGAACATTGCCTACACGATGGCCTTGTTAAACGGCCGTGCCACCATCATGGCCACTGCCGGACAAGATTTTACCGATTACCGGGCCTGGTTAGACGAGCAAGGCGTAGACACCTCCGCCATCGTCGAGATTGAAGACGATTTTTGCGCCTCCTTCTTCGTTAACACCGATCAGGACCAAAACCAAATCGCCAGCTTTTACACCGGCGCGATGGCCCATGCCGGCCGGCTCACCTTTGCTGAATACGCCCCCGACGCCGATTTAGCCATTATCTCCCCCAACGATCCCGGCGCGATGTTGGCTTACGCTGCCGAATGTAAGCAGCGCAACATTCCTTACATCTATGACTCCAGCCAGCAGACCATCCGCCTCAGCGGCGAAGAATTGTATGCCGGATTAGATGGCTGCTACCTGCTCTCCGTCAACGATTACGAGTTTAACCTCATTCAAGACCGAACCGGTTTGAGCGAAGATAAGATTCTGCAAAAAGTGGGCGGCTTGTTGGTGACAAAAGGCGCCGACGGCTCCCGTTTAGTTATGGATGGGCAGGAATATCACATCCCGGCCGTGCCGCCGCGCGAGATGGTTGAGCCGACGGGCGCTGGCGATGCTTTCCGGGCCGGGTTGATGCGCGGGATGCAGCTTAATCTGCCCTGGGACATTGCCGGGCGGATGGGCGCATTGGCGGCCACTTATGTTTTAGAACAACTAGGCACACAAAATCACCGCTACACCCCGGCGGAATTTGTGGCGCGTTACCGCGAGAATTTTGATGATGAAGGGGCGTTAGACACGCTAGTAATTGGTAATTAGTAATTACCAATTACCAATTACTAATTACCAACTACTGATTACCATTTCTTAAGGAGAAAATTCATGGAATTTGATATTAAAAACCCAGACTTGGCTACCGGCGGCCGGCATCGGATTGATTGGGCAGAACAGGAAATGACTGTTTTGCGCGGGCTGCGGGAACAGTTTGCTAAGGAACGGCCGTTTGCCGGCATCCGAATTGGCGGAACCATGCACGTTACCACCGAGACGGCCAATTTGATGATTGCTTTGCAAGCAGGTGGGGCCGATGTGGTGCTATCCGCCAGTAATCCGTTGAGCACGCAGGATGATGTGGCCGCCGCTTTGGTTTCCCACTACGAAATTCCCGTGTTCGCCATCAAAGGCGAGGACAACGAGACTTACCATCAACACATCAACGCCGTGCTGGACCACAAACCGCACATCGTCATGGACGACGGAGCCGATTTGGTCAGCACGCTGCACAAATCGCGCCGCGACGCCATTGGCAACATCATTGGCGGCACGGAAGAGACGACGACCGGTTTGGTGCGCTTGCGGGCGATGGCCGCCGACGGCGCGTTGGAATTCCCGATGATGGCTGTCAACGACGCCATGACCAAGCATCTGTTCGACAACCGGTATGGGACGGGCCAATCCACGATGGACGGCATTATTCGGGCCACCAATTTGCTCATTGCCGGGCGTGTGGTTGTGGTGGCTGGTTATGGTTGGTGCAGCCGTGGTATTGCCATGCGCGCTGCCGGGATGGGCGCTAACGTCATCGTGACGGAAATTGACCATCTAAAAGCGTTGGAAGCGGTGATGGACGGTTACCGCGTCATGCCGATGGCCGAAGCGGCGCCGATTGGCGATATTTTTGTCAGCGCGACGGGCGACATGCACGTGATGGACAAGCATCACTTTGAAGCGATGAAGGATGGAGCCGTTATGGCCAATTCCGGCCATTTTGATATTGAAATTAACAAACTTGCGCTGCGTGAATTGGCGACGGGCGATCCGAAACGGGTACGGCCGTTTGTGGACCAATACACAATGAAAGACGGCCGTCGTCTACACCTGTTGGGCGAAGGGCGTCTCGTCAACCTGGCAGCCGCCGAAGGCCATCCGGCGGCCGTGATGGACATGAGCTTTGCCGGGCAGGCCTTGTCCGCCAAATACCTGCTGGACAACAGGGGTAAACTGGCTAACAAAGTCCACAGCGTCCCCGAAGAAGTAGATCAATACATCGCCCAAATCAAACTTGAATCTATGGGCATCGAAATTGACACGTTGACCGAGGAACAGGAGAAATACCTGAATTCCTGGGAAACGGGAACGTGATTTAGCGAGTAAACCTGCGAGGTTTTCTTACATGATTAACAAATGAATGCTGGTATTGGTTGCTCTATACCAACGCTATTTCGTTAATTCACAACAAAACCTCGTAGGTTTTACCCTTTCATGAGCGCCCCCCTCGACCGCGACATCCAAAACCGTACCGGTTTGGTAAAATTTGCCCGGATATTCTCCAACGTCGTCAGCCCGCCGGTGATGTTTGCCCTTTTGGGCATCGCCATCCCGCTGAAAACGCTGCCGTTTTGGGAGGGTTTTGGCTGGGCGGCGGTGTATGGGCTGCTTGTTTCGCTGGCGCCGATTTTGGTAGTTTTGTACTTGCTCAAAATTGGCTACATCAGCGAACTGCACATGAGCGATACCCGCGAGCGGCATTTGCCTTATGCAACGGCCGTTGCCTTCGCCCTCCTCTCTTTTGGTATTGTTAGTTGGTTTGGCGGGCCGGACTTGCTGCGCTGCCTGCTCATCTTCAATATCATTGAGCTGGTTGCGCTGGGACTGATTAACATTAAGTGGCTGATTAGCATTCATACCACCGGCGTGATGGCAACCTGGCTCATTGTGGGCTTGGTTTGGGGCTGGACGGCCAGCCTGATTGTTGTGCCTTTTGTGATTGGCGTCAGTTGGGTGCGGCTGTATCTCAAACGGCATACGCCGGGGCAGGTGTTGGCCGGCTTTGCGCTGGGTATCGTCTCGGTTTTGAGTTTGACGTTGATTGGTTGTTTTTAGGCCGTTTGTAGTCAGGTACGTCGTCGCGCAGTTTAGCGACGGAGTACCGTTAAGTGTTAGGCCAAACGCCACTCCGAAGACTGCGTGGCTTACTACAAACCCGCTGAACGCGCTGAACGCCACTCCGAAGACTGCGTGGCTTACTACAAACCCGCTGAACGCGCTGAACGCC
>JANTGY010000267.1 GCA_024762695.1 Anaerolineae bacterium | reverse complement strand
GCCGTTCACGCCGCCTTGCGCGCCTGGAGAAATTTAGCCGGTTCGCCCGATACCTTGCTGGAGAACCTGCAAATCGTCCAACAGGAACGGGATAAGGCCGACGGCGACAGCCCAACCCGTCGTCGCTTGAGCGCCAACCAGGTTTTGCTGGACGGCATCCAACTGTTGGAAAAACAAGACTCGATTGGCGCCAAAATCCTCCGCTTGCGTTTCATGGATGATGAAACGGTGTTGATGGTCGCCAATAAGCTAAACCTGAGCGAAGATCAGGTCAAACGCCGCCAGCGGGATGCCATTCGCCGCCTGGCGCAGATTTTGTGGGAGCAGGAAACGGCCGTGCGCGACCAACAAACCCACACCTTGCAGAGCCAACTCCTCCCCGCCAGTTACACCCAACTTTTTGGCGTTCAAGAGCGATTGGCTGAACTAAGTCGCTATTTGCTCGACCGAGATGGGCCGGGCGTCATCGCCCTGGTCGGCATCGGCGGCATTGGCAAAACTTCTCTGGCTGACGCCGCCGTGCGCGACGCCATCGGTCAATTCATGTATCAGGAATTAGTCTGGCTTCGCGTTAATCCCGACGACGCTCATCCTGACCATGACCCTGGCCTAACGACCGATCAGATTCTCGACGATTTAGCCGAAAAACTGATCCCCCACGCTGCATCCAGCAACCGTAACAACGCTTTACGCCAAGCCCTCAAGACAACGCCAACCCTGGTTGTGATTGACAACTTGGAATCGGCCGCCGACACCGCTTTTATGTTGGATACGCTGCAAGATTTAGCCGGCCCCAGCAAATTTTTGCTGACGACGCGGGTGCGCTTACCCGCCTCCGCCTCTGTCCGCAGCTTAATCTTGGACGAGCTGCCGCGGACAGATACCGCCGACCTTATCCGGCATCAGGCACAAGCCGTCAATCTGCCCGATTTGGCGCAGGCTCCCCAAGAAATCATCGCTCAGATTTACGCGGCAACGGGCGGCAATCCGTTGGCGATTAAGTTGGTCGTGGGCTTAACGGCCGTTCTCCCCCTCCCCCAAATCCTCGCCGACCTGACTGCCGCCCAAACGACTGAAATCGAAACAATGTACCGGCACATTTATTGGCAGGCATGGCGCAGTTTAAGCAAAAACGGCCAAACGCTGCTAGAAATGATGCCGCTGGCCGCCGGAGTTGGCGTCAAACCGGAGCAAATGCTGGCGATGAGCGACCTGACCGCCAACCAACTGTGGCCGGCCATCGCCGAACTGGTCAATCGCTCGCTGCTGGAAGCGCGCGGCACGGCCTGGGAACGACGCTACGGCATCCATCGCCTGACGGAATCATTTTTACGCACCGAAATTATCCATTGGCCGGAAGGGTCGTAAGCGGTAATCCGGAAACCGTTATCCGATGACCGAAAACCGATTACTGATAACCGATAACCAACTACCGCTGGTCAGCGCGCGTTTTGTGCGGGGATTGCAGGCAAATCTGCGTTACTGGCAGGGGCTGACGGCCGTCATCAACGACGACATCATCCGCGAACTGGACCCGGACTTCCCCAACGTAGTTCGGACTGTGGAGATGGGATTGGAATTGGCGGAAACCTGGCGGGAAACGGCCGTTCTCATCTTACAATGCTTCTTCTGGGTGGAAGGCAGCGGACGCGTCCCTCAATGGCGGCCATTGGTTGAAAACTGTCTGGCTGTCATGCCCGCCCCTGACAACTGGTTGCAGTTTCGGTTATTGAAACAGTTAGGACAGTTGCAGCGGATACAGTGGGATTTGGAAACGGCCGTCAACACCTTCCGCCAAGCTGCCACTATTGCCCAAACCCTGCAAAACAACCAGGCCATCGCCGAAATTCATATGAACCTGTGCCAAACCTTCCAGCATCAACGCCAATATAAAGAAGCGGAAATAGCGGGCGCAGAGGCTTTAACCCGCTTTACCGAATCGCCGCCAAGACTTAAAGCCACAACCTTACAAACTTTAGGACTCATAGCCAAAGACCAGGGTCAATATGAGTTGGCTGCCACGCATTTCCAACAGGCATTAACGCTTTTCCACGAATGCGAGACTTTTTCAATTACCGACATCACCCGAACCATGAACGCCCTGGCGCTGACACATCAAGAGCAAAAACAATTTGCAGCGGCGCTGCAAATTTACCAAAAAGTCGCCAAATTATTAGACCATACAACGAAAGAAGAAGACAAAATCAGGACTGCGCTTAACCAGGGCAGCCTATTATACGATTGGGGCAAATTGGTACAGGCAGAAAACGCCTTCCGCCGCGCCGAACAAATGCTGCGCCAACAAAAAGGCCTGCTTTCTCTTAAGGCGCTGACGGCAAACAATCTAGGCTGCATTTTACGCAACCAGGAAATATGGGCGGCGGCTGAAAAACAACTGCAAAAAAGCATCAACTTTTACCGGCAGCTTGGCGACGATCTCATGTTAGCCAACGCCATCGGCAATCTAGCCAAACTGTATTTGCGGCAAGGAATGTTGGATAAAGCGCTGTGTGAATTCGATGAAGCATCCCAGTTAGCCGCCAAGTTTCCACAAAATGCCTGGGCCAGAAGCCAACAAGCAGATTATGAAGCGAAGATAGCGGAAATAAGGACGGCCGACTGAATGCCGACCGTCCCTTATTCGATTATCCGCCGCAGGTTGTTCCAGATACACCAGGGCAATCGCCATTGATTACCGGCGATTGCACGGGCGATAAAAGAAATGCTCCTAATACGACAGCAGCGAACAAAACACGAACTCGGACATGAATGTTCTTATACATCACGACTCTCCTTTTCAGGGTGGCGACTCGTTGAGATTGGCGCGCCGCGCAGAGGAATGACCCGCTGCGCCTCATGAGAAGCTCAAGAGTCGTGGTTAATAATTGGCAATATCATAAAAAAACTAAACGGGAAAATCTGGTACCAAACTGCGCCATTTTGGATTGGTAGCTGGCAACTAAACAACTATGAACGATGAATTGGTGGATGTGCTCGGTCGTTTTACGGAGAAACATCATTATTCGGCAGGACAGGTGGCAGCGCTGTCTGGTGTACCTAAGCGCACGATTATGAATTGGCTTAGTGGGCGGGTGCGCCGTCCGCATGATTGGCGGCGGCTTGTTCAGGTTGCCGCCGCGCTGCGTTTGAACGAGATGGGAGCGACTGAACTGCTGCAATCGGCCGGCCATCCCGCCATAGCTGAACTACGACGCGAAGCGACGGCCGTTTCCGACCAACAACTATTAGAAGCCTGGCCCGACACCAGCGGCGCGCCTTTCCAGGCGATCCCCGACCTTCCTTACTTTGTGGGGCGCGAAGCGGCGTTGACGGAATTGGGGGATATGCTGCGTAACGGCCGTTCCGTAACCCTATACAGTCTGCATGGCATGGGTGGCGTGGGCAAAACGGCGCTGGCGGCCCACCTTGCTTATAAACTACGCCCCGCCTTCCCCGACGGCGTCCTTTGGGCAAGGCTGGACACCTCCGACACGATGGCGATTTTGGCATACTTTGCCGCTGCCTATGGGCAAGATGTGAGCATGCATCATGATGTGGCAACCCGCGCTGGGGTGGTGCGAGCCATTTTAGCCGATAAGCAAGCGTTGATCGTGCTGGATAACGCTCAAACCAGCGCTCAAATACGGCCATTACTACCCGCCTCCATGGGAAAAACGGCCGTACTCATCACCACTCGCCACGACCTGGCCGTCAGCGACAACATGCGCCGCTTTTCCATCGAATCTTTCACTCCAGACAGCGGCGACTCCCTCGCCGTCTTCACCCACTTCTTGGGCCAAACCAGCATGCGTCGTTGGCAGCCCGAATTACAAGAAATCGCCAACCTCTTGGGCCATCTCCCACTGGCGATTGCCATCGCCGCCGGGCGACTGGCCGCCCAAATCGCCGTCCCCGATTATCTGTCCCAACTGCGCGCCGCCGAGCAACGGCTCGCTTCGCTTATCCGCGAAGACCGCAGCATTCGCCTCTCCTTCAACCTAAGCTACCAGGCGCTTTCGCCACAATTACGACAATTCTTTATCAGTCTGGGCGTATTTGGCGGCGATGATTTTTCCACAGCCGCCGCTGCGCATGTGGCCGACATACCCACGGAGATCTCCCTGGATTTTCTCAATGAACTTATCGGATTGTCTTTGGTTCAACCTGGACGGCCCAACCGTTATTCGCTACATGCCTTGCTGCGCGATTATGCGCGCGAGAAACAAAAAAATGACCAAATCTGGCGGCGAATGGCAACCTACTTTGTGGAGTATGCGGCCCGCTATGTTGCAGATTCTACCCAAGTTGCACTTGAACTCAGCAACATGATTCACGCTTTGGATACAGCATCCGACCTGCAAATGCCAGAAATGTTTATTAAAGGGACTCTGAATGTTTTTCCCACCTGGTATGCCCAGGGTAATATAGCAACGGCCGTTCCTTACCTGAAAAACGCATTAACCCTGGCCGCCGATACAGCCGATCATCAACAACAAGCAACCGCCATCAGCTACTTGGGGAGCAGTTATTGGGGGTTGGGCGATCCAGAAACAGCGGAAAAGTATCATACAGAAGGCTTACAATTAGCCCACAAACTGGAAGACGCCAAATTAATCAGTAGGTTCCTCATCAACTTGGGATCCATTGCTGGCGCATACTACGGCAATTATGAGAAGGCCCAATCCTATTTATCAGAGGCGCTGAAGCATACGCAAACACTCAACAATCCTGACCTGACAGTCCCTTTATTAACAAATCTAGCCAATGTAGCTTACGAACAGGGTGATTGGGCTAAAGCAGGGCTATACTGGCGGGAAGGGTTAACAGAGCTTATGACACATGGGCGCGCAACAAGCTTAGAAAACGTTCACCTCCATAGGAATTTGGGCATACTAGCGATGGTTCGCGGAAAATTCGATAAAGCCAATAACTATTTGAATGAAGCGTTGAGCATTGCCCGCGATCTGGATTCTGCTATGTTTGTTGGCACAACATTAGCTGCATTGGGCCAAGTTGCTTGTGAGCAAGGTCTGTACCATCAAGCAAAAATGTTGCTAGATGAAGCATTAACGGCTGGACGCAATGCAAATTACCCTGAAGCGACAGCCCAGGCTTTATGCAATCTGGGCCAGTGGGCGATTTATACGAATGATTTCCCAGCGGCAGCCGCTTATTTACAAGAAGCCCGCGCCCTCACACAACAATCGGATATCGCCTGGATGGAAAGCAGCGTACTAATCAACCTGGGTGAATTGCATCTAAAAAAAGGAGATGCCGCCAGCGCACAAGAAGCCTTCGCTTCAGCGCTCGCTATAACAGAGGCCTTAAATGTTCTTGAACAGAAGGGAATAGCGCTATACGGTCTAGCTCGGTCGGCTTTCCCCTCTAACAATAATCAATCCCTCCAATTAGCGCGAGAAAGCTTAGCGATCTTGGAGGGCATGGAGCATTACGCGGCCGTAAAAGTACAGCATTGGCTACAAGAATATTTTGCGTCCTGAATCAGTTACTTTGTTTTTGAGATGAGTTGTTTATAATGCGTTTGTCTTGGCAAAAAGAGTTAATTAAAGGACGCTTATGCATGTAGCGATTAACGCCTATTTTTGGAACCAACCTTATGTTGGCAGCGGCCAATACACACGCCAACTCGTCTACCATCTGAACCGGCTTGTCTCTGATTTGGACATCACACTCATTTATCCGCAGCGAGATGGGGAAATACCGGAGGATGTGCCGCCCAGCGTCCACGTGAAGCTTGTTCCCGCTC
>JANTGY010000266.1 GCA_024762695.1 Anaerolineae bacterium | reverse complement strand
GCCTGGCCTTTTGGCGCGGCTCGCTTTCCCGCTCCGGGGCCGGCGCGGCCATGATTGTGGGCGTATTGATTTTTGGCCTGGGCGGCTGGCAGTGGGGCGTGTTGCTGGGGATATTTTTCGTTTCTTCCAGCTTGCTTTCCCACTTCAAAGAGACGGAAAAGCAGGCGGCGGCGGAGAAATTCGACAAAGGCCATCAACGGGATGCGGGTCAGGTCGCCGCTAATGGCGGTTTGGGCGCGCTAATAGCAATTTTGAGCGCTGCGTTCCCATCCGCCTTTTGGTTCCCGCTGTTTGTAGGCGTGATGGCGACGGTGACAGCTGATACGTGGGCGACGGAATTGGGTACGCTAAGTCGCAAATCGCCACGATTGATTACCAACGGCCGTATTGTCGAAGTAGGCACATCGGGCGGCATATCCTGGCTGGGCACGGCCGTTTCCCTGGCTGGCGGGCTGTTTATTGGCTTGATTGGCGGGCTGTTGGTTGGAGATTTTGGCGTATGGCCGACGGCCGTCTTCGGCGCTGGTGGCGGCTTGGCTGGCTCGCTCTTTGATAGTTTATTGGGCGCGACCGTCCAGCGCATTTATTATTGTGATGTTTGCCAAAAAGACACCGAACGGAAATTACATAAATGCGGTCAGGCAACACGGCCGTTACGCGGCTGGGCCTGGCTCAACAATGATTTAGTGAACCTGATTGCTTCATTGGTCGGCGGTTTCGTCGCCGTCGCCCTCTGGCTGACAAGCTGAATCGCTGAACTGCTGAATTGCGGAAACGCAAAATTGCGGAAACGCAAAATTGCGGAAACGCAATCCGCTTCCTCCAAAGGAAATAACTATGCTGGAACAACTACCTTCTCCATCTGAAAAACGTCTCGCCATTCGCGTGACGCCGGCTGCTGAGCGGGCCATCCGCAGCGGCCATCCCTGGCTGTTTGAACAAGCCATCACCAAAGAGAGCGCCAACGGCCGTCCTGGAGACATCGCCATCGTTTTCGACCGCAAAAAGCGATTCCTGGCCGTCGGCCTGTACGATCCCAAGGGATTGATACGGGTGCGCGTGTTGGAACACGGCCGTCCGGCCATCATCAACCAACAATGGTTCCACGACAAAATCGCCGCCGCCGCGAAGCTGCGCGCCCCGCTTCTGGAAACCAAGACCAACGGCTACCGGCTCGTTCACGGCGAAAATGACGGCTTGCCCGGTCTCGTTATTGACCGCTACGACAACAGCTACGTCGTCAAACTGTACACAACCGCCTGGGTTCCTCATTTGCCGGTCGTGATTGAGGCTTTGCAGGCCATTGCCGATCCCTACCGTGTCGTTTTACGCCTCAGCCGGGACGCCGCGCGGCAAAAAAGCGCCCTCTTTGGCCTGGAAAATGGCGCGATATTGTTCGGCGCGCCGCTGGATGGCCCCATTCGCTTCCAGGAAAACGGGCTGTATTTTGAAGCTGATGTCGTGCGCGGTCAGAAGACCGGCTTTTTTCTCGACCAACGGGAAAATCGGGCGCGGGTTGAAGAGTTGGCAAAAGACAAATCGGTGTTGAACGTATTTGCTTACACCGGCGGTTTTTCGCTTTACGCGGCGCGCGGCGGGGCCAAATCTGTCCTCAGTTTGGACAGCAGCCATCCGGCGCTGAACGCTGCCGCCCGTAACTTTGAGCTGAATCCAGCCCTGTCCGGCGTGCGGCATCGCTTGTTGAAAGGGGATGCGTTTGAAAAGCTGAGCGAACTTCAGAAAAGCGGCAATTTGTACGATATGGTCATCATTGATCCGCCCTCGTTTGCCAAAAGTCAGGCTGAAATCGACCGCGCTTTGGCTTCTTATGCCCGATTGGTTCGTTTGGGATTAAATGTTTTGGAGGAGGAGGGGATATTGGTGATGGCTTCCTGTTCCAGCCGGGTGGAGGCAGACGAGTTTTTCAAGCTCGTTTACAGAACGGCTCGTGAGGCGCGTCGCCCGCTCACGGAGATTACGCGGACGGCTCACGCGCTAGATCATCCAATTGGCTTCAAAGAAGGGGCCTACCTCAAATGCCTTTTTGCAACGGGGTAGTCGAATCGTTTGCCATCGCTGAATTGCCGACGCGCTGAATTGCTGACCGGCTGTTAATCGCTTGTGCCTGGTTTTAGGACGATTTGCTTATCGAGGTCGTTATTTGGCGGTTGGGTTACGGCCGTTTTCGGCTTGATGAGCTTAATACCCAACCAAGCCAGGGTCATCGTGGGGATGGGTTGGGTGAAGGGGACAGCCGCTTCCACTACCGACACGCCGCGCAGCGCTTTCAGCCCCAATTTGTCCAAAAGCGCCCAGGTGAAGGGGATGGAGAGGAAATCCAGTCCCAAATCGAGCAAATCAATCAACAAAACGACCGAAAATGGGGTGTGCCGCAGCGTTTCTTGAAAATCGGCGCCAGCGGGCACATCAATTTTTTTGACCTGCCGGATGACGATGAGCAGTATAATCAAGGCCAACGCCAGACTGACCGCCATCATGCCAATCCAGTAACGCCAGAATGTTTGTAAAAAATCGGCTGTGAATGTGTCCATACTTACACCGTTAAAGCGCGAATGGCGAAGATGATGAGAATGAGCAGACCGCCGGCAACTTGGACGGCCGTTGCCAACCCCCAGCCCGCCAATCCGCCCATACTCGCCTTCAACGCCTCCTGCCAATCGCGGCTTTTTTGATATTCGCCCAGCAAAATGCCGCCGGCGTACCCGATGAGCGTGCCCAGCAGCGGAGCGATAACCGTGCCGATAATCGCCCCGATTGTGCCGTAAATTAACCCCCGCGCCGATGCGCCCACCGTTTTGGCGCCCAATAGGGGCATCCACAAATCGGCCGTGCCTGTCGCCAATGCAATGAGTGTGAGCAGAATGAAGATCGGCCAGCCCAGCGCCGCCATACCATTGACTAACACATAAATCAGGACGGCCGCCCACATGAGCAGCGTGCCGGGAATCATGGGAACCACTGTGCCAACTAGCCCCAAGATGATGAAACCGATGACCAGTCCAAAAGAAATAGATTCAAGTAGTAAAGCTAAGATGATATTTCTCCGTTGAGTTAGAGGATAGAGCGAGAGCTAGAGGAAGAAAGCGCACTCTATCCTCTAGCTCTTTTCTTTACGCAGTTTTACGGTTTACGTTTCACGTTTTACTCAGGGAAAACGGGAGAATTATCGATTTCCGTTAGTGTCTTTAGTTTTTCGCCACCTCCTTGTAGATGATGTATCGGGAATTGGAATTCCCGATACATACTCGAGAGGAAGTTGCGGAAATTCCAATTCCCGCAACATGCGATTCATTAGTGGCGAAAACTTCGTGACACTAACGATTTCCTAATTCAAATTGCTTTCCCGTTTTCACCTATAACATGCGATAGGCTTGCAAAAAGCGTTGGAAAACGCCGGCTAAATAGGGGCGAAAGCCGACTATGGGCTGGAAGCCGGTTCCTATCAACTGCTCGTCGCTTAGACGGTTGACTTTTTGCCAGGTGTATTTATTGGGCATGTTGGAAAACCAGTTGGCAAAGTAGGGGAACCAGGCGGTCAGCACGTGCAGGCATCGGGCGGCGGGGATGGCCTGACGCACGGCGCGGGCGTTAAACCGGTCGCTGAAACTACTGCCCAATTGCGCCGACAGGGAGAGTAGGTAGCTGTCTATGATGGTCTCTTCACTGAGCGGCCATTCGGGGCGTAATTGGATGGGCCAACGGCCGTCTCCCTGGTAAAGCATGTCAAATTGGTCAATAAAACTTACCAAATCGCAGACGCCGGGGCCGATTTTTGCTTTTTGCCAATCAATCAGGCGGCGATTTTCGGTGAAGGTTAGCCGCCAATGGTAGTTGAAGGGATTGCCGTGCAGCAAAGTCATGGGCAGTTCGCTCAGGGGCTGGAGCATGGGCAATGGGTCGTCGAGGAGTTCGGCAACGGCCGTTAAATGACTTTCTCCCAAAATGCCCGGCCAGCCATCCAAACTGCGCATAACAGCCAAGCCGTTAGCCGCTTTCAGCAGTTGGGGCGCCAACGCCCCGGCGCTGGCAACGGCGTGCTCGGATAGGACGGCTCCCGGCCCAGTTTTGAAATAAACGTCGTGCGTTTCTTGCAATTCATTCAGTGTATGCTTCTTTTTGCCGATGAAGTGGGCCAAACCGCTGCTTTGCAGCCGCTTCTTCTGCTGCCAAAACCCGGCATGCAGACCGGCTAAATCATTGATGATCGCTTCCACATCGTCGGCGACCCAGGTTGGCGGTTTGTAATCGTCGGAGATATCGTCCAGAACAATCCAACCCTCATTGCCGTCCAGATGAGTGTACCAGCAGCGCGGCGCAATGGGAGGCAAGTGGGGCGCAATGGCGCGGTAGAAGATGAGTTCCGCCTGATTAGTGCGTTTGCCAATTAAGCAAATGGGATCGGAGCAGCCGTCCAGGGTGAGAAAGTAACGGGCGACGCGGGTATCCAGGCGGTCGCCGTCAGCAGCGTGGAGAGGTTGGGCGGAAACGGCCGTCACCGCCACATCCGCCAATGCCGGTTCGGCGCGCAGCAAGGTTGACCAGGCTGCCGGGTCTCGTTTTTGTAACTGCGCCGCATCTAATCGTGATTGATCCATGACAAGCCCATTGTAAAACGTAAACCCAAGCCCGACAAGCCGCCAAAACTCAGGGAACAAAAACAGCCGAAGATGCGTCTTATATTTAACCCGGGTAAATACAATTTAAAGTGGGTCTTTCGGATTTCATGGAGTTTGTCGTAATCCGTGATATGTAATGCGTAACGCGCCTCTGGCTACGCATCACGGATTACGCATGACGCTATGATTACCCCACGAATTCCCAAAGAACCTTTAAAGTTTGGCGATTCGACTGCCAACACCAAATACAAAGTTGATTTCTTGGAGGAGATCATGCACACAAAACGTATACCTTTACGCGTAGTTTATGTTTTTGCCAGTTTACTCCTGGTTGCTTGTGGCGGCCAAGCGGCGCGCCCCAATTATGCAAACGAACCTGTGGCCGAATCTATCCGATCCAACACAATTCAAAATGCTCCGCCTGCTCCAACGGCAATCGCCCAAGCGCCCCAATTTGTTCCGCCCAATGGCGAGCCGGTGGCCGATATGTTCTTTGAAGATTATGGCGTTAATCCCATGATTGACACCGAAGACGACAACCTTTCCACCTTTGCGATGGATGTGGACACCGGTTCCTACACCGTCATGCGGCGTTATGTCAATGACGGCAATAGACCGCCCGATGAATCTGTTCGTGTGGAAGAGTATGTCAACTACTTCGACCAGGAGTACGCCCTGCCCGAAAACGGCGCCTTTGCCATCCATTTAGAAGGCGCGCCCACGCCCTACGGCGAAAGCGACCGCTACCATTTGGTGCGCGTCGGCATCCAGGGCTACGACGTTGATCCGGCGCAACGCCCCGACGCCACGCTCATCTTTGTCATTGACGTGTCCGGCTCGATGGATAGGGAAAATCGGCTGGGTTTGGTCAAGGAATCGCTGCGGCTGCTGCTGGACAACCTGCGTCCCACTGACCGCGTCGGCATCGTCGTCTACGGCTCGCGGGCGCGGACAATTTTGGAGCCGACCTACGTGGATGCGCGGCGCACGATTATGCGGGCCATTGATGAACTAAAACCGGAAGGCAGCACCAACGCCGCCGAAGGCATCATGTTTGCCTACGACATGGCCGCCGACTTTGTGGAGCCGGGACAAATCACCCGCCTCATTCTTTGCTCCGATGGCGTGGCTAATGTCGGCCAAACGGCCGCTGACGCCATCCTGCAATA
>JANTGY010000265.1 GCA_024762695.1 Anaerolineae bacterium | reverse complement strand
ACTAAGCGCAAGGGTCGATTAAGTGCCTATGATAAGTTATTTTGGGCTGACAGTCTGGAAATTTGTGATCTGTATCCCTTAGCTTGATGCCTATGGGAGGCCCCTCTACGCCGCCGTAGGCGGGCCTCCCAGGCCCGCCGGTGAAATTGACTGACAACTTGTTTGCGCACCCCTAAGCGCCGGTCATGTTGCCAGAACCAATTTTCAGAGGACAATACTATCTACTCAGACAAGGACAGGTGATTTGTAATGGTTTCGGCATCAATTCCAAATAATATCCCTCGCAAAATCCCCCGTTTTACGGGCAGTGCGCGCGAATTGGTGCGGGCGCCGCATCGTTTTTTTTTACAGCTCACGGCCGATTATGGCGACATCGTTCAATATCGGGCGGCTCCAGAACCGGCTTATCTGCTTAACCACCCCGATTATGTTAAGCATGTATTGGTGGGTAACGGCCGTAATTACAACAAAGACACCTACCTCAACAAATACCTGTTGGAATCCTTGACTGGAAAAGGGCTGCTCACCAGCGAAAATCCGCTGTGGCGCAAACAACGCCGCCTCATTCAGCCCGCCTTCCACCGCCACAATCTGGCAACCTTTACCGATTTGATGGGCGACGCGACCAACCAGATGTTGGCCCGGCTAAATGAACACGCCGTCCAGGGCAACGCCTTCGACATGGCCGAAGAGATGATGCGGCTGACGCTGGACATCGTCACCCGCGCCCTCTTTGGCTACAACATCAGCGAACAGGCAACGGCCGTTGGCGAAGCCGTCAACACACTCATCGAAATTGCCAAACCCAAGCGGCGCAAATTCCAGGAGACGTTAAAATTTCTGGATGAGATAGTATTTGGAATTATTGAGCGACGACGCTTGGAAGGGAACGACGACCGTTACGACCTCCTTGATATGCTCCTCCAATCCCGCTATGAAGACACTGGCGAAGGGATGAGCGACCAGCAAATCCGGGATGAGGTGATGTCCTTGCTCATCGCCGGGCATGAAACGACGGCTAATACGCTGAGTTGGCTGTGGTATTTGCTGGGTCAGCATCCCGATGCAGTTGAGCAAATTGAGACGGAGATTGGCGGGACGCTAAACGGCCGTTCCCCCACCCTGGCCGACTTTCCCAATCTCGCCTACACCAACAAAGTCATCAAAGAAGGGCTGCGTCTCTATCCATCAGCCTGGTCTATCAGCCGCCGCGCGCTGGGCGACGACGAAATCGGCGGCTGCCACATTCCGGCGCACTCCATCATCGCCCTCAGCCCTTACACTCTGCACCGCCACCCCGATTTTTGGCCCGACCCGGAACGGTTTGACCCGGAACGGTTCACGCCAGAACAGGAAAACGGCCGTCATCGTTACGCCTACATCCCTTTCGGCGGCGGCGCCCGCAAGTGCATCGGCGACCAATTTGCATTGATGGAAAGCATCATCATCCTCCCCATGACCTTGCAGCGCTTTCGGCTCCAACTCGTCCCCGACCATCCCGTCGAAGCCCACGCCCTGGTTACGCTGCGCCCCAAACATGGCATTTTAATGACTGCCACAAGGAGAACCGATTGAAAGATAAAACCATCCTGATCACCGGCGCCAATGCCGGCATAGGCAAAATCACCGCCCGCGAATTGGCAAAAATGGGGGCGCGCGTCGTCATGGTTGCCCGCAGCCAGGAACGCGGCGAGGCGGCCCTGGCCGAGATAAAAGCAGCCAGCGGCAGCGATAAAGTGGATTTACTGTTAGCCGACCTCTCCTCGCAAACGGCCGTGCGCCAATTAGCCGCCGATTTCAGAGCCAACTATGATCGGCTGGACGTTCTCATCAACAATGCCGGGGCTTTGTTTTTGAAGCGAGAGCTATCGGTAGACGGCATCGAAATGACCTTCGCCCTCAATCATTTGGCCTACTTTCTGCTGACCAATTTGCTGTTGGATATGCTGGAAGCCAGCGCCCCGGCCCGCATCATCAACGTCTCCTCAGTCGCCCACGAGATGAGCCCGCTCGATTTTGACGATTTGCAAAGCGAAAAAGGGTACCGGGGATTTCAGGTTTACGGAAAATCAAAACTGGCAAACGTCCTTTTTACACATGAATTAGATCGGCGATTAAATCGGCGATTAAATAGTAATGGGGTTACAGTAAACGCTCTGCATCCCGGTTTTGTAGGGACGCATTTCGCCAAGAATAACGGCCGTCTCGTCCGCCTGGCCATGTTCTTCATCAACAAATTCGCCCTGCCGCCCGAAAAAGGCGCCGAAACCTCCATCTATTTGGCCTCGTCGCCCGAAGTCGCCAATATCAGCGGCCAATACTTCTATCAGAAAAAAGCCAAACGGTCGGCCAAGTTCGCCTATGATGAAGACGCCGCGCGGCGTCTCTGGCAAATTAGCGAACAAATGACCGGGCTGGACGCCTCCTGACGGCCAACAGCGATGAAAGCGCATTTTCATAAATATCAGGCACTGGGCAATGATATGATCGTCATTGACCCGGCCTCTTTTCCTGTGCCGCTCACGCCAGAAATGATCCAGCGATTATGCGCCCGCCATTTTGGCCCCGGAGCCGATGGCATTTGCTACGGTCCGCTATCCGACCAGCCCCATCCATTCACGATGCGCTTTTTCAACCCCGATGGCAGCGAAGCGGAAAAAAGCGGCAACGGGCTGCGGATTTTTGCCCGCTATTTGTGGGATGCCGGGTATGTGGCCGAAAAGTCATACGCCATCAGTATCCACGATGAGCTTGTGCCGGTTCAGGTTTTGGATGAGACGGCGCAAATGCTCAGTTTGGGCATGGGGAAGTTGTCGTTTGATTGGGTGGATGAGGATTTGGTCATTGGCGATGAACGGGTGCGGGGCACGGCCGTTTCCATCGGCAATCCCCATTACGTCATCATCACAGACGACCTGGACCAAATTCACCAACTCGGCCCCGTCCTGGAATCCGCCCCCGCCTTCCCCAACCGCACCAACGTACAAATGGTGCGCATCATTGACCCACACACGATTCAAATTGAAATTTGGGAGCGCGGCGCGGGCTACACCCTGGCTTCGGGCACCTCGGCCAGCGCGGCGGCGGGCACGGCCGTTCGCCTGGGTCATTGCCAAAGTCCGGTGGAGGTTCGCATGGCTGGCGGCACAGCGCAGGTTGAGATTACAAAAGATTGGGATGTGGTGTTGATTGGGGAGGTTACGGCCGTTTACCAGGGTATCCTGTCATCTGACATGCCAAGCAAAATGACCTAAGCCGGTTCTTTTACCTGTATCGGGGTTCCCGTCGCTTCGCTGTACAACACATCCGGGCAAAAATCAACGCCATTAGGCCAGACTAATGTTCCCACTTCTGTGTCCAGACTCACACGACGAAAGAAATCCAACTCCTGCAAAGCTGTAAAAATACCGCTCCGGCCAACAATTCGGTCGCTAAAATCCAATGGAACTTGCGTGCCATCAGAAAAAGTCAATTCCAGCCAATAATCATGCAAATAACGTACATTTGTCACACGGGGAAACATAGCCAACTCCTTAATCCAACGGCTCGATACGTTCTGTTATCTGATCATTTCGCAAACGCTGCCAATTTTTCATCAAGTCACGCTGATGCAACGCAGTCCATTCCAAAACCATAGACATCGCCCTACGGGGTAAATTGCCATTCAAGATAACAATTGGTTCAATACCTATCTGGGCTTCATCGTTGCCATAAATGGCATGAAAATGAGGCGGTGGATGTTCGTCAAAATACATACGAATGATGATGCCAAAAAAACGGCTGATTTCAGGCATAATAACGCTTCCTTTTAAAAAGTATACCATATTGTGGATATATGCTACCGTATACTAGACTCCGTTTCAACCCATTACGAAGGGTAACCTAACTCATCCAAAATTTGAGCCGCATCGGTCAGGGTGTCGGCGGCCAACACTTCTTTGATGCCCAGCGCCAGCCCGCCGACGGCGCGACCTTGTTTGATGGCTTTCGCTAATTCACGGGCAACGGCCGTCCAAACCAAACGCGGCGAATCAACCGAAACATACAAAATCCCAGCATCCCCATCCAATTTCACAGACGCCGATTCCGGCGGCGTGGTCAACATCGCATCGCCGACCGGCAGCCGGGCTTGCGTTTGCAAATTGGGCGCATTAACGACGCGCAGGCTATTCAGAAAGTCAGTCTGGTGTGGCCCGGCTTCCGCTTTTAACAACCGCTCAATCAAGGGGCGGCGGTCGTGGATGCGGGTCTCCATGTCGGAATTAGGCACGGCCGTTCCCTCAAAAATGATGTGATGTTGGACGGCTTGCGATAACGGCCGTACCCCCACAGCCATCATAATCGATTCAAATCCCGTCTTTTCCGGCAGCAAATAATCATCCAGCCCAGCAAACAAAGCTGCCAACTCAGCCTGGTCGGCGATAAACCGATGGGCAGGTTGCCCCAAAACCCATTGCCGGTTGGGGATAATTTTTTGGCCGCGCAAAGGCTCCAGTGTTTCCAGCGTGATTTGGTTTTGTTCCCAAAGCGCGTTCAATCTCACCCAACGAGCCAACCCTCCCGGAGGTTCGGAGCCGCCGGGAAGGTGCAGCAGCGCTCCCACAATATCCTCGGCTGCGGCTTCATCGCGGACGCCCAGCCAGCGATGCAAGGCGCGTAATGATTGGCTGTCGGCTGGTTCGGCAATGTGGACTTGTTCGCCAAGGAGGGGCAATACGTCGCGGGAAGCATAAACGGCCGTTCCCGCCCGATACGAGCCATCCAAACAAGCCACCAAAGGCAGACGGCTCAACTGGTCTTGCAGATCGTCATCATCCCGGAATTCGCCCAAACGCTCGGCCAGGAGCAGCGCCAGCCGGTGGCGAGCATCGGAGGGGATGTCGGGGTTTTGGGCCAACGCGCGCGGCATTTGCTCATAAAGATAGGTGTCAAAATCGAGCTTTTGCACGCCTAAATCGCGTAAGAATTGAGGGCGTCCCCCAATCGCGTCCAAATCAATGATGCCGGCCAGCTTGAGCGGGTCTTCAAAGCCGCCGGGGATGTAGAGGTCGGCTAACGGCCGTAATTCGCCAGCCACCGGGCAGAGCGGCAAACGCCGGATTTCCCTTTGCAAAGCGGGATCGTCGGCAAAAATCTCAATTTGCTGCGACTCGAACCAGCGGAAGAGAGCGGGAAAATCTAACCGGCCCAGCCGCCACGCCTGCTCCAATTGGTCAATCGGCATCTCAATGAGTAAATCGACCGCCTGCCGCACGCCGAACGGCCGTACAAAACGGCCAGGGAATGTGTCGGGGGCGATTAAATCATGCAGCCAGGCCACATCGGGAAAGAGCCTTTTGGCTTCCGGTTGACCGCGATAGACAAGCGGCAGACGTTCTAACGCCATGTTTTCGGTTAAAACGAGGGCGCATGGGTTGAGGGTGCGGAGGGCGTCCTCTTTTTCCTCTGGCCGATACAGGCGGCTCAACAGCGCGTCTATCAACTGCCATAACGACTGCCACGATTCCAAACGGCGTAAAAATGGGGACGCGGCGTGCAGTGGGGTTGAACGGGTCAGACCAATTTGGATGAGGGCGTGGGCGATGTCGGCGGCGGCCAGCGGCGGCGTCCCGATTTCGGGCCGGCGCATCAGCGGGTAGTAGGGGGCCAAATCGGGATGGGCGATGGGGATGGCGAGAGATTGGAGAATGGCAACGCCTGCGCTGAGCGAAGTTGAAGCAGCCGTTTCACTGCTCCCAAGCGGCAACAATCGCCCTTCAGCCGGTAAACGCCATTCTTGGACGGCCGTGTAGAGAATCGGTTTGGACGACAAAAATGGCGTCAATTCGGCCCAAAACGCCGCAAA
>JANTGY010000264.1 GCA_024762695.1 Anaerolineae bacterium | reverse complement strand
CTCGAAGCAAACGGCCGTATCTCCGCACCGTCTCACCCTAAGGATTCAATCAGAAACAACTTGGCGCTTTGCGGGATTGGAGACTAGAGACTGGAGACTGGTTAATCTCTAGTCCCCAGTCTCTAATCTCCGGTCAAAGTCCAAAGTTAATAACGAACGAACCCTAAACCAATCAAAGATTGTCATGCCTGCGAAGGCAGGCATCCACTTCTGTAAAAGCATGGATTCCCGCCTGCGCGGGAATGACAAATAGATCATTATTTTTGGGGAAACGGCCTGAAAGGCAAAGATGGGACAAAAGTACTACTAAGCTTCGCCGTTACTTTTTCCACAGTCAACCGACTTTGGAAAAGACTATGACTGAAACTATGGCCAAAGAAGGATTTTTCCGTTCATTATTCAAAGGGTCGGACACAAAACCGACGCCCGAAGAACTGGCCCAGTTGGGGCGCGTCGTACCGGACGCCAGCCGCTGTGTGCAGTGCGGCGTCTGCGGCTACAACTGTCCGGTGGGCATTCAGGTGCGCGATTATGCCCATCGCGGCCTCCCGGTTGACGATCCCACATGCATCACCTGCGGCAACTGCATCAATGTCTGTCCGCGCGGCACGCTACGCTGGGAAACGCAGGCGCATTCACTCATTACGACAAGGATAGAGCTGTAGCAAGAGCTAGAGGATGCGATTTCCTCTAGCTTTAGCTCTCGCTCTAGCTAATCCCATGCAACCACTTCGCTATTTAATCATTGGTAATGGCGCCGCCGGCGTCACCGCCGCAGAAACAATTCGCCAACACGATCAGTTTGGAGACGTGACGATTGTGAGCGCCGAGCCATATCCGATGTATTCCCGCCCCGGTTTGGCTTATGTGTTCATCAACGAAATTCCCCGGCGGCAGGTATTTGCCCGCCAGATGGAATGGTATCAGCAGATGCGGCTGAATTTGCTGTTTGGCACGGCCGTTTCCCTGGATGTCGATCAACAGGAAGTCAAGTTGGAAGACGGCCGTATCCTCCCCTACGACCGCCTCCTCATCGCCACCGGCGCCCGCGCCGTGCCGCCCCCCTATCCCGGCGCCGATTTGAAAGGCGTTCACTACCTCGACACCCTCGACGGAACCAAAGCGTTGATGAAACAAGCCAAACGGCGGCGGCGCGCCGTCGTCATCGGCGGCGGCATCACCGCCTTAGAAATGACCGAAGGGCTGGCCCATCACGGCGTAGACACCCATTATTTCCTGCGCCGCGACCGGCTGTGGGGCAAGGTATTCAACGATGCCGAAGCCAAAATTTTGGAAGACCGAATGCGCCATCACGGCGTAACCATCCACTACAACACGGAAGCGACCGAAATTCTAGGCGACCGGCGCGGCCGGGTGCGGGCGGTGCGTTTGAAAAACGGCGAAGAGTTCAAATGTAACCTTGTGGGCGTGGCGATTGGGGTACGGCCGTTAATCAACCTCGTTCAAAACAGCCCCATCCAAACCGACCGGGCCATCCTCGTAGACGAAACCATGCAAAGCAGCATCCGCAACGTCTACGCCGCCGGCGATTGCGCCCAAGTCTACGATTCGTGGACCAAACAGCATATGCTCGACATTTTATGGCCCAGCGCCGTCGCCGAAGGGCGCGCCGCCGCCCTAAACATGGCCGGCGAACCCTATCAATATCAGAAAGGCAGCCCCTTCAACGCCTGTCTGCTCTTTGGGCTTCACATCACCACAATGGGGCAAATCAATCCCCGGCGGGACGGCGACGCAGACGAAGCCGAAGTTTTACAATTCCTATCGCGCGGCTCATCCGAAGTCTGGTACACCTACCCGCGCCATTACGCCAGCGCCTGGTCGGAAGACGGCGCCAATACCGTGCGGCTGGTCATGGATGGCGACTATCTGGTAGGCGCGCTGCTCGTTGGCGACCAAAGCGCCGCCGATCCCCTGCGTTACATCATCGAAAACCGAATTAATTTCCGCGAAGTACATCCTGATTTTTCTATTGGCGGTCAAGCCTTGAAGAGAAGTGTGCAGCAGTTCTGGGCAAGATTGAATCAGAAGCCGCAGACAGTAATTGGTAATTGGTAATTGGTAATTACCAATTACTGACAAGGTGGGATTATGCGACGATTTCTCTTGATTTCTTTGGCTTTATTGTTGTTTATTGGCGTTGTTGCCGGGGCCGGCGCCTATGTCATGGCTAGCAAAGCCCCATTTTTGCCGGGCGATTGGTTGTTTCCAACCCAGATTTGGGCCGAACAGGTGTGGGGATTAACGTTTAACCACGACGCCGCATCGCGGGCAGATGTCCTTTTGAATTTATTGGAACGCCGTCTTGATAATCTCGAAGCGGTGCGGGGCACGGCCGATGAATGGCCGGCGCTGGTTATCATAACGAATGCCATGAATCAGGCGACACAGGCTATCGCCGACGCGCCCGAAACGGAATGGACGCGGCTGCGCGGTCGATTGACCCGGCTGACGGAACGGGCTATTGCGTTGATGGATGGACTGGATGTGATGCAGGGGAATGAAGTGGAAACGGCCGTACTCAACATCTACACCCAATTACAATCCTTGCTGGCCGCGCTAACTGGCTCGGAAACGGCCGTCGCCGCCCTGCCCGGCTTAGACGGCCGGCCTGCTGGAGAAAATAGCGCGTCGGAAACGGCCGTGCAAGACAAAAGAAACACCCTGCCCGGCTCCCGCCGCGTGCCCTTTCCCGAAGGCTCCGTTGATCACAGCTTCTTCCCCCTCAATGGTGGCCACGGCAACATCGAATGCGAAACCTGCCACACCAACGGAACCTACCAGGGCACCAGCGCCGCTTGCGCCGCCTGCCATGCCCAGGATGACACGCACAATGGCGCTTACGGCGCCGACTGCGCCACCTGCCACAGCATCAGCGATTGGCAGAACGTCAACTTCGACCACAGCTTCATCGGCAGCCAGGATTGCGCCGCCTGCCACACCGCGCCCGTAGGCCACTACGCCGGCGCTTGCAGCGCCTGCCACAGCGACACCGAAAACTTCGCCAACGCCACCTTCAATCACGACACCATCGGCGGAACAGATTGCGTCGCTTGTCACACCGCCCCCGCCGGTCATTACAGTGGCGCGTGTTCTGCTTGTCACAGCGACACAAGCAACTTCCGCAACGCGACCTTCAACCATGCCACCATTGGCGGTACAGATTGTTCAGCTTGCCACGCGCCGCCAGCCAACCATTTCAACGGCGAATGCCGCGCCTGCCATCAGGACACAGGCAACTTCCGCAACGCGACCTTCAACCACGCCACCATTGGCGGTACAGATTGTTCAGCTTGCCACGCGCCGCCAGCCAACCATTACGGCGGCGAATGTCGCGCCTGCCATCAGGACACAGGCAACTTCCGCAACGCGACCTTCAACCACGCCACCATTGGCGGAACCGATTGCGCCGCTTGCCACGCGCCGCCTGCCAACCATTACGGCGGTGAATGCCGCGCTTGCCACCAGGATACAGGCAATTTCCGCAATGCGACCTTCAACCACGCCACCATTGGCGGTACAGATTGTTCAGCTTGCCACGCGCCGCCCGCCAACCATTATCCAGGCGCCTGTACCGCCTGTCATACTGACACCGGCAATTTCCGCAATGTGAATTTCAATCACGCAGGGCTAACGGACTGCCAATCTTGCCATGCGCCGCCGGCCAACCACTTCCCCGGCCAATGTTCTGATTGCCACACCACAAACACATGGGGCGGCGCATCGTTCAATCATACATTCCCCATCAATCATGAAGGGGCCAACGGGCAGTGCGCCACCTGCCACCCCGGCGGCGACACGGCAACGTATACCTGCACAAGCTGCCATGATTACAACAAAATGGACAAAGAACATGACGAAGAGAACAATTACTCGCACAACTGCGTGGCCTGCCATGCCAATGGCAAAGACCCGGACGACTAGAACGACTTGATTCGTGTAAAAAACGAAACGCGCCCCTCTTGTTTTAGAGGAGCGCGTTTTTTTATTGGAAAGTGTGTGGAAAACGGCCGTTACCCGGCCCTCAACAGAATTGTTCCTTTATAAAATTTTACTCTTGTCATTCCCGCGCAGGCGGGAATCCACTCCTTCAATGAAGATGGATGCCTGCCTTCGCAGGCATGACAATCATGCATTGTTATTAAATAGGAACAACTCTTATCCGCTATTCTTCATCCAACAATTTTTGCAGCAGACCAACCCGCTCATTAAACGCATCAATCAACGCATCCATCTCATCCACATGGCCGTGAATGGATTTCCAGTAATTGGGATCATACCACTGGGCCTGAATTTCTTCATAGGTTTTGCCTTGCTGTTCCACCCAGGTAAAGTATTTCAGATTATGAACGCGCTTTTGATCAACGTAGGTCAATTCCTGCATGTAATCGGTGCTAATGCCCTGTAAATTACGGGCAAAAACGGCCGCCGCATTCATGCTGGTGAACTCGCCTTCTTCTTCCGTTAACTCAACCAAACGGCTCTCGTACATCTCCATCGAATCCGTCGCTACCGTGATGATGACATCATTTTCCGTCATCTCATAGTATTTAGCAGTCTTAATAGAAGCGAGCAGATTCGCCACACTGGAAATGCCCATCAAGGGCAATTGGGCCACAAATTCAGCCGGGATTCCCAGCGAAACCAGGTATTCCTGCCCCGCCGGTTCATTGAAGAGACGGATCAAAGCCATCGTGTCGTTGTCGTCAATGGCAGTGATAAAGTCGGTGTTCTTGGCATTGTGAATCCAGGGCACATGCTTGTCGCCAATCCCCTCGATGCGGTGCGCGCCGAAGCCATTGTTGAGCAGCGTGGGGCATTGCAGCGCCTCGCTGGCAACGATTTTGCTGGTGGGGAACTGCTCTTTCATGTAGTCGCCGCTGGCAATGGTGCCGCCGGAACCGGTGTTGGAAACGGTAGCGCGGAAGGTGTCGTCCGGCCCCATTACCTCGTTCAACACTTCCATCATCGCCGGGCCGGTGATTTCGTAATGCCACAGATAGTTACCAAACTCATCAAACTGGTTGAAGATAACCAAATCCTCGCCCGATTCGCGCAGTTCCCAGCATTTGTCGAAGATTTCTTTAACATTGCTTTCGGAGCCGGGGGTCTTGATGGTCTCGCCAGCTACTGACGCCAGCCAATCAAATCGTTCCTGGCTCATCTCTTCGGGTAAAATGGCGATGGATTCGCAGGCCAACAGGTTGGAATCGTAAGCGCCGCCGCGGCAGTAGTTGCCGGTGCTGGGCCAGACTGCTTTTTGTGTGGTGGGGTCGAATTGGCCGGTGACCAATCGCGGAACCAAACAACCAAAGGCTGCGCCGACTTTATGCGCCCCGGTGGGGAACCATTTGCCAATGATCATAACGATTTTGGCGTTGACGCCGGTCAATTCGGGTGGAAAAACGATGTAGTTGACGCCGCCGTATTGGCCGCCTTTCTCTTTCGGCTCGTTTTTCCAGGTGATGCGGAACAGGTTCAGCGGGTTCAAATCCCACAAGCCGACATCTTCCAACTTTTTCTTGATCACGTCGGGAATGAGGTCGGGGTTTTTCTGCTGTTTGAACGTGGGAATGATGATGTTACGTTCGCGGGCGCGCTGGACGGCATGTTCCAGGGCTTCTTCGCTGTGAATGGTTAAATCAATTAAATCGCTCATGTTTGTACCTTATAATTTAGTAAATGGTAATTTGTAATTGGATTGTTCGCGATTCCAATTACGAATTACCCAATTACCATTTTTTATTTTTCTCTCTCTTCCATGACTCGTTTCAAGTCATCTAATTTCGGTTCAACGCGATTAGGCGTTGTGCCGACCATTTCTACTGATTTCAT
>JANTGY010000263.1 GCA_024762695.1 Anaerolineae bacterium | reverse complement strand
CTAAATCGTTGTAAATAAATATCACGATTCTTGACCGCAAGATTCGTCCCAGCTAATAAACTCGACCAGCAGCCAATCTTCGCTGACGCTGTATCCGTGCAGCCGGAAAAGGGCAAATCCATCTATAACATGGTAGGGTCGATTGTCTGGGGCGGGGAGAGATACGGCCGTGCCGCCGCCAACCGGCAAAGCGATTAGTTGCAGCACGCGACCAGTGTCAATGTGATTTTGCAGTTGGGCTGTTACGCCGCTCATGGTTGCTGTGGTATTGGGAGACACCCGATCAGGAATATGCATGGATTGGTCGTCTGTTATGCCAACATTGATATAACCGCGCACAACATGATTGAAAAACGGTGGGAAAGCGCTGCCAGCATCGCCCTGATCGGAATAATCCCAACTGTCGCCGGGCCAGGTTAAACTGTTGGCCAGCGTATTGTTACCATCCACAATGCCACTGTTCCATTTAAGCCAGGCATAGCGGTTGTCGTTGCCGGTTAGTAGATAAACGTACCCTTCCTTTGCGTTATCAATGGATACATCACCGTCGCCATTGCTGGGGAATTCGGCTAAAATCGGCGGGTTGGCCGGATAATCAAACGAGCTGCTGCCTGGGTAGGTGGCTGCTGTCAAAGAGCGTAAGCCGCGCTCAAAACCAATGGGCCAGGCCGCCTGACAGCCGGCTGTAGCGTCAGAAGGGGTTGCTGTGGCGGTGCGCATAACGCCGAATCCGTTTACAGATAAGATGCCCTGAAAAGCGGGAAAGGCGTTTAGTCCTAAAATGGATTCGATGTCGTGTGAAATATAGATGCCGCCAATGCGTAAGCCGGCCAGGTCGCTGGTTCCGGGGGTGCCGGCGCCTTGTATATCTCTTCGCAGGTCGGCTAATACTTGATCGCGGATGCATTTATTGGCGCCAGGATCGCTCACGTTAATGGGATCGGGGTCGCGTATGCAATCATCGCCGATGATGCGGACAATGTCGGTGTATTTGGTTGTGGGGGTGATGGCGCCATAGATTTGTGTGTTGGTGATAATGTCGTTTGTGTCGCCGTCGGCGTTCCAAGAGGCAAAGTCCAGACCATCAGCGGTAAGTTGTCCTTCGACCAGCCAAATATCCCAGACTCCCTCGTTTAATTGTAATGTGCCGGTGACGGAGTCAAGGGCGGCTTGTTCTACATCATCGCCGCCTTTGGAAGCGAAACGGGCGGCGGCGCGCGCCGCCGATTCGATGCGGTTTTTGGTGATTAAAATGCTGCTTGCTTCAACGGCGCCGGCGATGAGGATGATCAAAACGGGCAGAACCAAAGCCGTTTCGACCAGGCTTTGACCTTTTTGCCTCAAGAATTGGTTTGTTGAATTGATTTTTTGTTTCATTTACTAACGCTCATTGGCCTTACGGCCGTCTAATCGCGCGGGGTTGTTTGCAGGGTGTTTGGTTCACGCAGGTTCAATAATTTCTATCACTTCGCCAGTGGCGGCGTCTAATCGAATAGTGAAGGCGTCGCCGGATTGTTCACCGATGATGGAGATGAACCATTCGATGCGGGCTTCTTCGTTTATTGTGGTGAGATTCATAACGAGTGTGGCGACGGGTTGGCGGCGAAAGAAACGGCCGCCGCCAGAATCGATCATGGTTTGTATGGCCGTTGAACTATCTACCCGCCAACTCGTTTCCGGTTGGGGCGATAGGGTGTTGTTTACACTGTTTTCGCGCAAGAAACTGGCACGGCCGTCAACCACTGTGATGACGGCCGTTGCCTGCGCCTCTTTAGAATAGTAAGTAAAATTCCAGGCTTCAGTCCCCTTGCTTAAGGTTTCCAGACTGGCCCCTTGCGGCCATGTTGCCGTCGCCTTCAACAGTGTCGCATCCGCTTGCCATGATTTCGCTTCTCGCTGTGCGGCCGTTGAGGCGGAGAAAGCCGTTTGCCCCGTATAACTTGGGGCTGGAGCCACCAACGGCGTCGGCGGCGCTTCAGCCACTGGCGGCGCATCTGGCTGCAGCCATAACATAACTGCCAACCCAGCCACAACGACCAGCAAAACGACCAGCACACCGCCTAAAATCCATTCGGCTCGACTCATGATAGCGTCCTAATCTTTAAACGTCGTGGGTAGATAAATCGGGCGCGGACATGCTTTGACAGAATCGCCAAGACTAAAAGGGTCCCACATATCCAGCGTCCCGCGCATATGATAAACTTGATTTTCATCGGCATCGATCACCTTCAAAAAGGCCAGTTGGATATGGTTGTCGCCGATAGCAATGGTGGGCTCAATCGTCCGTGTTTGAGCGGGCGCGCCGGCGGCTGTATCTGTGGGTTCGTCAACCCTTGTCCAATTGTCGCAACTGTTTATTCCCCAGATGAATTCATTATCAAAAACCCCATTAATGTCCGTGCCATGATAATAAATAAATGTTGTGTTAATACCCGGTTCATAAACCATATCGGAAACGAGCGTAAATGGCGCGCTGTCATTGACGCCATGCACTTGGTCTAACAAACGAGTGGGGGGACTCCAATTTGTTTGTTTGTCGCAGTTAACTACGCAAGTTGTCAGATAAATATCTTGCTGTGTTGTGGTTATAAACTGCGTGAAAGCAACCTGAACCTGATTGCCATCAAAAATCACATTGGGCTGTTTAGCGTTGTCAATTCCCGTAGAAATGGAAAAACCGTCGGTCCAAGTAACTGAAGCGCCGCTAACCGCGCCCTGTGCATAATAAATATCCGTATCAGAGCCGGCGCGCTGTTGTTCCCAAACCACATGCACTTTGTTGGATTGTTCAATAGCAATGTCCGGTTCGCGCGCTTCTGCCCCGGAACTAACCTGACTGATTGACCATGTTCCACCGCTGTCTTTTGAGATGGCATGGAAGACATTGAGAGCATATAGAAAATTAGCCGTATCTGTTTGACTCCATACAATATGTAAATCGTTTCCGCTGTGGATAAGATCGGGGTTAACCATATCGGCAAAGATTGTACTTTCAACGGAAATTTCCACCGGCGTTGCGGCAGGCCAGGCGCCATCGGCCGCAAAAACCAGTTTCCGGCTGCTAGCCGCTTGTTCAATCCATGCTGCATAGGCTGTTTCCCCTATGAATGTTGCTGTCGGCTGAATGGAGTCGGCTGCCGTGTTAGAAATTTGTGAAGCAGAAGACCAACTGACCCCGTCATCGGTGGAATTCTTGAAAAGAATATTCCGAGCTGTGGCTGACCTATCTTCATAGGCAATTATAAGGCGATTGGCGCTGTCTGAATAACGGATAACCGGCCCGGCGGCGCCATTGGGGGAGGTGTCAGAAATAAGCGTGCCTGGCGGGGAGACGAGCCAGGTTGGTTTATCTGTATCATCCGGCGCGGCAACGGCCGTGTTAAATACCCAAACCAAAAACAAAGTCAGGAGGAGCAATAACAACAGGTAACCGCTTAATCGTTTTGAAATGAAAGTCCGCTTCGTCATGAAGGGTTTTCTCCTTATGGAACAGGACATTGGCTAACATGATCGTCAAAAATGCTTAAATTTGCAGTAAAGGTAGGCGGTAAAATAACAGGTTTCGCGCCGATATAATCCGAGGCTCCAGCATCAAGGCATGCATATGCCGTGTAGGTTGTATCCACGGATACATCATTAAACGTATAAACGCCTAACGAATTGGATTCAACCGGACCAATCAAAATCGCAGGATTGTTCTCATCTTGTAAATATACTTTTGCGCGATGTTGAGGCAGCCATTTACCTATCGACTCATTAAAACTACGGACAACGCCGCTAACCGTACCATATCCCGTAGGTGTAGCTTCAAGCGTGGGCGATGGCGTGGGCGTTACCGGTGTCACTTCTACCTGTAAGGCAAAGGCAATATTGTTATCTTCTTGGCTTTCCGTGATTTCGCGCAAAGAATCCACCATACCGTAAACTTCGCGTTGGCTTTCTCCGCCAGTAAAACCTTGCTGCGAGGTAATGGTAATGACTTGGCTGGCGCCGCCATTCAAAGAGTCTATAGCCAGATAGCCATCACTATAAATCAATGGAATGCTGTCGGTGAATATCTCAGTTGGGTCAAAGTAGAGATCAACAAAGAATTGATCATTCACATTAATATCGCCCGTGTTGGAAATAACGACCTGGAATTGAACAGGGCTGTATTCGACGATGGGCGGCGTGCTAATCATGACAGGCTGGTTGATGATGACCAAATCCGGCGGACTGTCAGTGGGTGTCGGTGTTGACGTAACCGGCGTTGGCGTGAAATTAGGACACGGTGAATTGATTGTGTTTTCAGCTGCAGCGCCTCCACTGGCTACGGCTCTTATCGTAAGGGTACCTACTTCTACAGTCATGTTGAGTAGGTCTATTGTGAAGTAGCCATTGTGATCAGACGCCAGGATACGTGTTTGATATACGTTATTGTAGTAAATGGAAATAACTTCATCAGCCGGCCAACTGCCTCCATTAACACCGATTGTCAAATCAGTGTCAGGGTTAAGGCAGGGAGCTGAAAAGTCAACATACGGATCGTGGGGAGTTGCTGTAGGTGGAACAGGGGTTTCAGTTGGCGGTACCGGCGTGTCTGTGGGAACAGGCGTTGGGGTTACTGTGGGCGTGTTCGTGCCTTGCTGCACCAAAGCAATGTCAGAAGTGCCATCCGTGTTTTTTGCTTTGATGAGATGACCGCCAATCAATGGCGAGGTAAGTTGACCGGGAGGAGCGGTGTCGCCTACGCCAGGGCAAGCAGTGTTGCCACCTGTTTCCTCAACCATAATGGTTGATCCTAACTCTACCAGAGCGCCTGAGCCAGGAATGTCGGGGTCGCCGCCAGCGGTGATGTCATAAAATGTGACAACGTGCGGATTGGCCGGATCGCCAGTATCCCAAAGGCCGGTGACGCTGGCAAAGGTGGAACCGGCTACCAGGCTAGAGGTATAGCGCACCGGGCAGGATGGCGTTGCTGTGCTGGTAGGCGAGGATATGTCCGTGGGTGTTTCTGAAGGAGTGAAGATGGGTGTGGGCGTAAAAGTAGGTGTAACGCCAGGCGTGGGCAAGGGCGGGATGGGGGGCGGTACCCCGGCGCTGCGACCGGTGCCGCCTAACTGGTCAAATGGTTCGTTGTACAGGATGGTTTGCCCGTAAACGGGAATAGATTCGCGAATAGGGCGGAAGAAAGGCGTGATGATGGGCACATAATAAATGACGCGAACGGCGACAGGCATATTGGGTTTGCCGCCGTAGGGGTCGGGGCCTCTGGGGTCCTCCATGAAGGAGCCGCGCCATTGCATATCTTCATCATCTACCCCCCACACGTAGATTTCATAGCCGTAATCGTCGGTTAAGGTGCCAGTTTCGTTAAGTTTTAACCCGTTCAAGGCGTCGTGGGATGTTTGGATGATGGAGGCCGGGCGCCTCAAGTTGGTGTCTAAAGTACCGCCGGCGCCAGAGGTGCATAGATAGGCATATTTGGGAATGTCTTCGGTGGCGCAGTCAGAATCGAAGTCGCCAGTGATGGCGTATCTGGCTCCGGAACGGGCCGCGTTTTGAACGGTGACCCAGCCCCACATTATTCGGCTCGCCTCGATGATCAGGAAGACAATCATCAGTAGGACAGTGATGATGAGGGCGAATTCTACAAGAGCTTGACCTGTTTGCGAACGATGTTTTTTCTTTAACATATGTCATCCGGTGGTGCGTATAATTGTTCAGGTTTGTTTCTGTTGCCGTATCGGGTAGGGGTTGAGGTATACTGGTAGCAAATTACGGCCGTTAACCTGCCACTTTACTTATTTTTGCCCATAGTATACGTGATCAATGTCAACCCAGCGTTGATCTAGCGTTTATTTGGCGCCGTTTGCG
>JANTGY010000262.1 GCA_024762695.1 Anaerolineae bacterium | reverse complement strand
CCAAATCGTCAAGAATTGGGACGAAATAGATTTCAAAGTCGCTCTGGCCTTTCCCGACATCTACGACATCGGCATGTCCAACCTGGGCTTGATGATCTTTTACGATCTCATCAACAAACACAAAAACCTGCTGGCCGAGCGCGTCTATTCCCCCTGGACAGACATGGAAGCGATAATGCGCGAGCGGGAGATGCCGCTTTTCTCGTTAGAAAGCAAACGCGCCATCCGCGACTTTGACCTGTTGGGTATTAGCCTACCTTACGAGCAGTTGTTTACCAACGCCCTCAATTTGATCGATTTAGCCGGAATGCCTGTGCGCTCGTTGGATCGGGATGCCAGCTATCCGCTGGTCGTGGCGGGCGGGCACGCTTGCTACAATCCAGAACCGATGGCTCCCTTCATTGACGTCTTCGTCATCGGCGAAGGCGAGGAAGCCATCCTCAAAATCATCGGCGTGATGCGGGCGGCTAAACATTTGGATCGGGAAACGCAATTACGTTACATTGCCCAGATTGAGGGCTGCTACGTACCTCGTTTCTATGATGTGGCCTATCAAGACGACGGTACAATTAAGACCATCACACCTAACATGCCGGAAGCGCCGCCCAAAGTTCTAAAGACCATCGTGTCCGTTATGCCGCCGCCGGTAACTGATTTCATCATTCCGTTTATCGAAACTGTACACAACCGCGCCCCCATCGAAATTATGCGCGGCTGCACGCGCGGTTGCCGTTTTTGTCATGCAGGCATGGTGACGCGCCCGGTGCGCGAACGGCCGGTTGAAGAAGTGTTGGCGGCGATGGATAACATTTTGGAAAGCACAGGTTATGAGGAAATCGCCTTGCTTTCCCTCTCGTCCAGCGATTACACCAATGTGGTGGATTTGACCAAACAGATTGGCGAACGCTTCGGCCATTTGGGTTTGAATATCTCGCTGCCGTCGCTGCGAATTGAGAGCGTTTCCACCCAGTTAATGGACAACCTGGGCGACAGCAAGCGGGGCGGCTTTACGCTGGCCCCGGAAGCGGCGACGGAGAAGATGCGTAACACCATCAACAAGTATGTAACGGATGAAGAACTGTTGGAAACGGCGCGGGAAATTTACAAACGTAATTGGCGCACCATCAAATTGTATTTCATGATCGGCCATCCGATGGAGGAGATGGAGGATGTGGAGGCGATTATTGAGTTGGCGCGCGCGGTGTTGTTTGTGGGGCGCGAATATCATGGCAACAAGGCCAGCGTCAATGTGGGCGTCAGCACTTTTATTCCCAAGCCGCACACACCGTTCCAATGGGAGCCTATGGGCAAGATGGATGACATCTACGCCAAGCTGGATCGGTTGAAGAAGAAAGTGCGCGGTCCAGGACTGCGGCTGCGTTGGAATAACCCCAAAGAATCAGCCTTTGAAGGGTTCTTGAGCCGGGGCGACCGGCGCATTGCCGAAGCGGTGGAGTTGGCCTGGCGTAAAGGGGCCAAGTTTGATGCCTGGATGGAGCATTACAACGAGGATGCCTGGCGTTCAGCGTTGGACGAATTGGGCTTAGACCCAACCTTCTACACGCATCGCCGCCGCCGCATTGACGAGATTTTTCCCTGGGAACATATTGATATTGCGGTGACGAAGAAGTTTTTGACGCAGGATTATTTGATGAGCCAGGAGCAGGAAACGCGAGTTGATTGTCGTCACAACTGTTTTGCTTGCGGCATTCTGCCTAAATTGAAGGATTTGCGCCGGGAAACGGAAGACGAAGCCTGGGAATGCCCGCCGGTGCCGATGCGCAAACAGCATAAACCGCGCGCGGAGTCTGTTCCTGTGGTGGAGGGGATTGCGCTGCCGATGGTTGGCTGATTGATAGTGGGGCAATAAATAAAAAAGGACGGCTGGAAACGGCCGTCCTTTTTCTATATCTACCGTTAAAATCGGTTTTCTTTAGGCTTAATTCCCCCCTGCTACCTGTCCGCAAGATTCATCCCAACGAACAAACTCAGCCAAAATCCAGCTTTGACTCAGATTATAGCCACGCAACTTAGCAATAACGAAACCACTGATACGATACATGCCATTTGCGCCGGGGTCTTTCGCTTCATCCCAAACAATCACGCGTAATGTACGGCCCGAATCGGCCAAATCTATATGCTCATTGAGTACGTTTTTTACTTTGACATCATTGATGTTGCCGGTATTGGCGGCAATGTAATCGCCAATATGCAGTGCAGTATCCAGCGGGTCTGTCGGTTCCACATAGCCGCGCACAATGTATGGATAAAGCGGCGTAGCCGCATGAATGGCGCTGTCGCCGTGGTCAACATAGTTCGTACTATCGCCAGGCCAGGCTAAACTCTCTCCTAAAGTAGTGGCGGATACAGGACGGCCCGTATTCCATTGCAGCCAGCCAAAATTGCCAGTGCCAAACCCATTATACATTTTGAAAATATATCCTTCTTCAGCATCGCGCAGCGGCACTTGGGGGACGTTGCGATAGAAATCCTCATAAGAGGGTGGCGTATCCTTTTTGGGGTCGGGGTAGCCAAAATCGGATGCATCGGGGAATGGGTTACCGCCGTCCACATCTGTTAAAGAACGAATGCCTTCATGGACGGCGATAGGAAAACCGGCACACCCGTCGGTTTCCCCGACGATCTCTTTAGACGCTGTTTCCATGACGCCCAGGGCTTTCGTCGAATACAACCCTTGCAGCGCCGGTATGGCGTTAAGCCCTAATATGGCATCAATGTCATGAATGACATATACGGCGACTACTTCCAGGCCAGCAGCTATTCTATCCACTGTGGGATCAGCTACGGGGTCTAAGTAAACGCCTTGTTCGTTGGTTTGTAAATCTTTCAATATCTCGTCTTGAACACAGTCACTGACGCAGGCGCTATCTAGACTGGCGGCGACTTCCGTAAAAGCTGTTGTGTTGGATATGCCGAATGCCTTTTCCACATTCCAGCCATCGGTTGCAAAACCGTCGCCAGTGTTGTTAACGGTAGCTTCAATAATCCAGATGTCCCAAAGGCCCGAATCCAGGTCAACGGTTTGCTCGACAGAGCCTAACGCGGCTAAGTGGCTGTCTTCCCCGCCATTGGCGGCAAATCGGGCGGCGGCACGCGCGGCCGTCTCCACCCGATTTTGGGTAATGAGTATCTGGCTTACCTCGACACCGCCAGCGATGAGGATTAGGAATATGGGAAAAAGGAGAGCCGCCTCGACAAGGCTTTGTCCCTTCTCTGTGAACAATCTGCTTTTGAACATGATCAACCTCCGGTAGTTATCTGCTTATTTTCTCTCATGCGTTGATCCAAAAGGACGGCCGTTTCCAGCCGCCCTTTCATGTATATAGATGTAAAACGAGAACGCTTTTCAGCTTAATTTCCTGTTATTTGCCCACAGGAATTATCCCAACGAATGAATTCGGCCAGAATCCAAGAGCCGTCGCCGCCGCCATTGGGTAAATAGTATCCATGTATCTTGACAATGATGAAGCCGCTAATGCGATAAATAGCGTCATTGCCATTCCCCTCGCCCTCATCCCAAACAATCAGGCGCAGCGTCCGGCCTGAGTTAGCTAGATCAACATGCTGCTCCATTTGTTCTCTCACGGCATTCGAGTTCACGGCCCCGGAATTAGAGGCAACCCAATCGCCGATGTTCATCGAGAGATCTAATGAGTCTGTCGGTTCTACATAACCGCGTACGATATAAGGGTAGAGAGGCGTGGCTTCGCGAATAGAATGATCGCCATGATCAGAGTAATCAAAACTATCGCCAGGCCAGGTTAGACTATCGGCTAATTCGTTGGCGCCTCCGGGACGTCCAGTATTCCAGCGCAGCCACCCAAAGGTACCAGGGCCAAATCCATTATGAATCTTAAAAATGTAACCTTCTTGGGCTTCGCTTAAAGGCACCTGTGGAACATTGCGATAGAAGTCATCATAAGTGGGCGGCATCCCTCCCTTGTTGGGATGGTCGTCAGGATAGCCAAATTCAGAGGCATCTGGAAAGGGATTACCGCCATCCACGTCGGTTAATGAGCGAATACCTTCATGAACGGCGATAGGGAAGGCGGTGCAGCCATCAGTTTGTTTAATGACTTCGTCAGACGCCGTGCGCATGACGCTTAAGGCTTGGGCTGAATATAATCCTTGTAGTCCAGGCATTGCGTTAAGGCTTAAGATTGCGTCAATATCGTGTATGATATAAACGGCGACTACATCCAAACCAGCCGCTATTCTTTCCACAGAAGGATCGGCCACAGGGTCTAAATAAACCCCTAGTTCATTAGTCTGTAAATCTTTTAATATCTCATCTTGGACACAATCGACAGCGCAAGAGTTGTCCAGACTCGCAGCGACTTCTGTGTAGGCTATCGTGTTAGAAATGCCGAACACCTTCTCCACATTCCAGCCACCGCCTGATTCAAAGCCATCGCCACTACTATTGACTGTTGCTTCGATGATCCAAATATCCCAAAGACCCGCATCCAGATCGATGGTTTGTTCGACAGAGCCTAATGCGGCCAGATAGCTTTCGTCGCCGCCATTAGCCGCAAATCGGGCTGCAGCGCGTGCGGCTGTCTCCACGCGATTTTGTGTGATAAGTATTTGGCTGACCTCAACGCCGCCGGCGATGAGTATGAGAAATATAGGAAATGTGAGGGCGGCCTCGACGAGGCTTTGGCCTTTTTCCCGACTACGAGTAAATAATTTGATAAAGCGGATGAATAATTCGTTACCGTTCACAATCAGCCTCCATTATGTAATCTGCTATGTGATTGTTTGTGACCAATATATTACGCACAATCTACCATTGGAATGATGGGAATGCTTGCCATGCTTGTTTGAGCTGCTTCCCCTTAGACTAACAGAGTATTATATTTTGACGCCAGCGTAAATGCGTTATAAGTACTATCGGAATCGCACAATTGTTTTTTGAGGGTGGATAGGAGTACTTTACTATTGTCTGAGGGCTATGCTAACTGCCATAATTCCCCTATTGATAGTGTTTTTATCATTGCTTGCAGGAAGCATTACACATGGTTTTATTTTATAACGGCAATGTTTTTGTAAGGATTGTCGATATATATTGAAATTAGTGAGATGTTAACAGCGCTTGGAATGATCGTAGTAGAGTTTTCATCGTAGAGGTATCAAAATGACGCAATCAAAAAAGCTCTCGTGGGTTGGCTTGACGGCCGTTAGTGCAAGTATTTTCTTGTTCCTCGTCCCCATAGGATTGGTATACGATATTAATTTGGTCTCGGCGGCGTTCATTGTGCCGTTTTTATTGCTGCTGGGCTGGGCAGGTTTATACGCATCCGGTCAATTCAGGATGCCATCCCGGTCTGGTTTTGGCGCGATTATGCTGGGCGCGGCCGTCTGGGAAGTTGGCTGGGTTCTGATGATTTTGGTGGATAAACAGTTTGGGTGGGCCGTTTTTATGGCTGGCTGGTTGCTTCTTTCCGCCGGATTATTCATGTTGGGCATGGCTAATATCCAACGCGCTTACCTTCCACGCTGGATTGTCATGTTGTTGACAGTAGGTTTCGTCCCCGCGTTGGCGGAGGTGGCAAATCCTTATTTCTTTGCCAGTATCCCGGCCGTAAGTCAGATTGGTCTGATGCTCGTTTACAGCTTTGGCTGGGTGTTGTTGGGCAAAGCGTTGTCCGCTTTCCCTTATGCGCAACCGCGCGTGGCCCCTGTTAACCGGATGCCTGTTCAACCGCGCGGCCTGTCCGCGCATGGAACCGATTAGTCGGTTAAATTATTGTGGCTCTTTGGGAATTCATGGGGTAATCATGGCGTAATGCGTAATCCGTGATGCGTAACCAGAGGTACGTCACGCATTACGCATCACGGATTACAGC
>JANTGY010000261.1 GCA_024762695.1 Anaerolineae bacterium | reverse complement strand
TTAGCTGCTCGTAGTTAGCCACGTAGTCTGCGGAGTGGCGTCATCCAACGGTACTCCGTCGCTGAACAGCGCGACTACGTACCTTACTACGAACATGGTATACGAGGAGATATTATTAGCTGCTCGTAGTTAGCCACGTAGTCTGCGGAGTGGCGTCATCCAACGATACTCCGTCGCTGAACAGCGCGACTACGTACCTTACTACGAACATGTTATACGAGGAGCGGGTATGAATTGGGAACAATTGCAGGCGTATTGTTTAGGTAAAAAGGGGACAGTAGAGGAACGGCCGTTTGGCCCCCAGGCCCTCGTTTACAAAGTGTTGGGTAAGATGTTCGCCCTCATTGCCTGGGAGGTGGACCCGTTGGACATCAGCCTCAAATGCGATCCCGACGAAGCCTTATTCCTGCGCGATATTTACCCCGCCGTCCGCCCTGGCTACCACATGAACAAACGCCACTGGAATACAATCACGATAGACGGTTCCATCCCTCAAACTGAGTTGCTGCGGATGATTGATGATTCTTATGCGCTCGTTGTCAAAGGATTGACTAAAGATCAACGGAGTGAATTGGAAAACAGTTAACAATCAACAGATAACAGTCAACAGCCAACAAATGCGACTCGCCCACTGGCCTACTTGCAAACTTGCACACTTGCAAACATGCCAACTTGCCACCCTACAACGGCATAATCGTCGCTTCGTTTGTTTCGATGATTTCTGCCTCCAGACGGCCGTGCGACAACTCGCGCAGCGCCGCTTGAAAGCCGGGAAACTTTTCCACGACAAATTGAATCGTCAGCGTGATGTCGGCGGCAAACTCTTCGTCGAGGACACGGCCGTTCCAGGCTTCAATCAATAACTTCACCCGTTCAAATAGATTGTAGGGCAGGGCGACCATTGTTGTGTGCGTTGGAACCTTCTCCGCGCGCGGTAAAACGGCCAGAACCGCCTTCACCGCATCGCCGTAGGCGCGCACCAGCCCGCCCGTCCCCAACTTTGTCCCGCCAAAATAGCGCGTCACGACAACGGCCGTATCCCCCAACCCGCTGCCTTGCAACACCGCCAAAGACGGCCGTCCCGCCGTCCCCGATGGTTCGCCATCATCATTGCAATGCGCCGTCACCGCTGGGCCATAGCCGACCACAAAAGCGGGCACATTATGCGATGCATCGCTAAATTCTTGCTTGATGCGCTTGATGAACGCTTTGGCCTCATCCACGCTAAAAACCGGCGCGGCGGTGGCAATGAAACGGGAGTTTTTGATTTCGATTTCGGCGCGGGCTTCGGCGGCGGGGATGGGGTAGCGTTTGCTCATGGGAGGAATTGTAACGGCCGTTTTCAACCCAGGCCAACGCGCTTTTCGCCCGACGGCCGTCGCTGCGTTAAAATGGGCGTATGAAGGTTTATCTACATTCGATTGGCTGCCGCCTGAACCAGAGCGAGATTGAAACGCTGGCCCGGCAGCTTTTGGCGGGCGGCCATGAAATTGTCGCCGACCCGGAGCAGGCGGATAAAGTCGTTATCAATACGTGCGCGGTAACGGCGCAGGCGGCGCGCGACGGCCGTACCCTCACCCGCCGCATTCATCGCGGCAACCAGGACGCCGAAATCCTGCTCACCGGCTGCTACGCCGCCATCGCTCCCGATGAGCTGGCTAACGTAGAAGGCGTCGGCCAAATCGTCTCCAATCAACAAAAAGACCAACTGGCCCAAATACTTGACCCACAAATTCGCCTTGATTTGCCCTTGTTCGATCAAGAGCCGGTGATGCGCGACTTTTTGGCGGGCAACGGCCGTATTGGCAATACACGCGCCTTCATCAAAGCGCAAGACGGCTGCGATAACAAATGTACCTTTTGCGTCACCACCATCGCGCGCGGCGCGGGGCAAAGTCGGCATTTAGGCGATGTGGTCGCCGAAATTCAGGCGTTGACCGCCGCCGGCTATCAGGAAGCGGTATTGACGGGCGTACACTTGGGCAGTTACGGCCGTGACCTCCACAATAACACCAACCTACGCCACCTCGTCGCCGCTGTTTTGGAACATACCGACATCCCTCGCCTGCGCCTTTCTTCCCTCGAACCCTGGGAAATCCCCGACGGCTTTTTTGAATTGTGGCAAAATTCACGCCTGCTGCCCCATTTACATATGCCTTTGCAGTCTGGCAGCGATAAAATCTTGCGGCGCATGGCTCGCCGCGCCAGCCAGGACAGCTTTCGCCAGTTGGCCGACGCCGCCCGCGCCCATATCCCCGATCTGAACCTGACGACGGATGTCATCGTCGGCTTCCCTGGCGAGACGGAAGCGGATTTTCAAACCAGCTTTGATTTTGTGCGCGAGATTGGGTTTACACGCCTGCATGTCTTTGCTTACAGCGCCCGTCCCGGCACGGCCGCTGCCCAGATGCCCGACCATTTGCCCAACGCCATCAAAAAAGAACGCAGCCGCCGGATGATTGCGTTAGGCCAGGAATTGAGTTTGGCTTTCCACCAACAATTTGAAGATCAGACGCGGCCTGTTTTGTGGGAAACGGCCGTTGGCGCGAACGGCGATGGTTTACGTTGGGCTGGTTACACCGACAATTATATCCGCGTCCAGGCCGCCGGCCCGGACGATTTGTTCAACCGGGTCACGTCTACCCACCTCACCGCTGCCCGATCGGACGGCCTTTCGGGGCAAATTCTCGTTTGACGAGACCGGGGCCTGAGAGGCCCTTCTGCGTCGATTAAATTGTGGAGGGGCCTCCCAGGCCCCGGCTTGAGGTAAACGCTTATGCTGCCTGAAACCATTCAAAAAGTATTGGACACGGCCGATCCGACGCTCCAGAAAACATTGGAAGATCGCAATTTGCCCGGTCTGGGGGTGGGTATTGTGTACAAGGGGGAATTGATTTATGCGGGCAGCGCCGGGAAAGCCAATATCGTCCGGAATGTTGCGGTAACGCCAGAAACTGTCTTTCGTATCGCGTCTGTTTCTAAAACTTTTGCCGCTGTGGGGCTGATGCAGTTGTGGGAGCAGGGCAAGTTTGATTTGCATGATCCCATCAATGAGTATTTGCGCGATTACAAGGTGACGCACGGCCGTCGCCAGGCGCCGCCCATCACCTTCCATCATTTGCTCACCCACACGGCCGGTTTAGGCGAATTTGCTCCGCTGCATAAATATCTAAGCCCGACGGCGCACTTTAATGTTGTCCGTCCCCATAAGGCTGTGCCGCCGTTAAAGAAATTGTACGGCCGTCGCCTGCCCGCCGAATGTGTGCCCGGCGAAAAATGGTGTTACGCCAACAATGGTTTTGCCACCGTCGGCCAACTCATCGCCGACATCAGCGGCCAATCCTTCTCCGATTATATGCGCCAACATATTTTTGCGCCGCTGGGCATGACTCATTCCGAGTTTTGGCGGAGCGACCGGGTGCGGGACGCCCTGGCCATTGGCTACAATTACAAGAAAAAGCAAGATAATTTCAAACCGGTCATTGATTTGGAGCAGGTGACGACGGCCGCCGGCGCGATGTACGCCACAGTCAACGATATGGGCCGTTACATCGCCGCGCTTATGGGAAGCGGCCCGGCCATCCTTAAGCCGGAGACGCTGGAGATGATGTATACGCCGCAGTACCAATTAGACGAGCGGCTGCAAGGGATGGGCTACGGTTTCAAGATTGACTATTGGGGCGATCATCGCGTCGTTTCCCATGATGGGTTATGGCTGGGGTTTATCTCCTCGATGTTTGTGGCCCCCGACGATGATTTGGGCATCATCGCTTTGACCAACACGGCCAACTCGGTCGCCATCAGTCTGGCTCGCAGTTTGCTGCGGCGCATGTTGGGTGAAGGGCGTGGTTTGAAGAAACGGCCGTCTGCCGACAAACTGGCCGACACGCCCCAACTATGGCCGGAGTTGGTTGGTCATTATGGGCCAAAGCCTGGTTTCAACAGCAATTTCCGGCTGTGGACAAGCTACGGCGGCGAATTAGAAGTGTATGAAGCGGAAAACGAACTGAAAATTCGGGCGTTAAAGGGGAGTTTGAAAGAGGGCAAAACGTTAAGACGCGCTGAAGTTGACGACCCGTTGTCGTTTACTGGCGGCGGGCGGGAGATTATTTTTAAGCGAAATGAGTCCGGCGAACTGGATCGGTTGTTGATTAAGTTAAATGAATTTTATAAACGGCCGTATTCCCGCAGCATCCGTTTACGCCTTAAACTACTCCCCATTCCCCTGCTCCTTATCCTGGTCGCCATCCTCTGGCTAATTTTCAAGTAATGAGGGGTGAGGACTGAGAACTTCAGACTCATCCTTCATTACGCAATCCTTATAGTTCGTGGGCAAATTTTTCCAACCGTTCTACTGCCCGTTCCAACTCACTCATTGCTGTGGCAATGGAAAAACGCACATGCCCTTCGCCGCTGCTGCCAAAAGCGATACCCGGCGTGCCGGCAATGCCCGCTTTGTCTAACAGCGCTTCAGACAATTCCAAACTGTTCTTTTCGCTGTTGGGGAAGCGGGGGAACAGATAAAAGGCGCCTTCAATCGAGCGTACTTCTACGCCGTCAATCTCATTCATCGCTTTTACCATAAAATCGCGGCGCGCCTGGTACGAATCGCGCATTTCGGCGATGATGTCTTGCGGCCCATTCAGCGCGGCAACGGCCGCATGCATCGTAAAGTTGGCTGCCGAAGAAACCGTTTGGCTGTTCATCCGGGCGACCAATTTGAGAATGGGCGTCGGACCGGCAATCCAGCCCAGCCGCCAACCGGTCATCGCATAGGCTTTGGACATCCCATCGATAGTTAATGTGCGTTCGGCCATGCCGGGGGCGGCGGCAATGGAGTAATGGGGACGGCCGTCAAAGACCAGCTTCTCATAAATCTCATCCGAAATCACGTAAAGATCCGCCTCAATCGCCACTTCTACAATGGCGTCCAATTCCTCTTTCGTCACCACGCGCCCGGTAGGATTGGATGGATTCGTCACCATCAACGCCTTTGTGCGCGGCGTGATTTTTGCCCGCAGCGCATCGGCTGTGATCCGGAAATTATCCTCGCTGGGTAAACTGACGGGAACCGGCATACCGCCGGCCAGCATAATCACAGGCGGGTAGGAGACCCAAACCGGTTCCAAATATAAAACTTCATCGCCCGGATTTAACAGCGCCGACAACGCCAGATTCAACGCCCATTTCCCACCCGGCGTTACGACCACATCGGTTTTGGGATCGATATGAATGTTGTTGTCGCGCGCCAATTTATCGGCAATCGCTTCCAACAGGGGAACAATGCCTTTCATCGGCGCGGGATAGTGGGTGGCCCCATTCTCAATGGCCGCTAATGCAGCGGCGGTAATGTGCGGTGGTGTGTCAAAATCGGGATCGCCCCCGGCCAGGGCAATAACATCGTGGCCGGCGGCTTGTAACGCTTTGGCCTTGTCGTTGACAGCCAGGGTTACAGATGCGGGGATACTGCTGATGAGTTGAGAAAGTTCTTTCATGCGTGTTCCTCTTCGGTAAAGATGAAACTACAATTCTAACAGAGGTCAGCGCATTGTCTACTGGCAATTTGAACAAATTTTCTGGTGGGCAAGTAGGCAAACCATGTTAAACTGGACGTTCTATGAGTTCATTGCATGATTTTGAGTACGTTCCGACTGTAAAACGGGACAGCTATGATGCCGAATGGCAGGCGAAGCGGGAAGCGGCTGTGATTGACGGCCGGGAACCGCTCTTTGTGGAATTGATTGAAGCGTTGACGGCCGTTCCCAAGCCCTCGCCGCAGCATTTCAACCACACCATGCGTAAATTTGCCAAACGCGGCCTCCCCTTCCTCTCCAAAAGCCAGACGTTGGATGTGTATATGCGGCTCTGCGAAGAAGATTGGATGGAATTTGATTCCGATGTGCCCATCCTGCTGCAAACCA
>JANTGY010000260.1 GCA_024762695.1 Anaerolineae bacterium | reverse complement strand
CCTCCAACTTGGTGGCCATAAAGTCCAACGACTCGGCCACAATCGTATTCAACACCATGAGCGGCGAGGCAATCGATTGGTTAGAGCCAACCGCCCGGAATTCAAACTTATTGCCAGTGAATGCCAGCGGGCTGGTACGGTTACGGTCGCCAGAATGACGCGGCAGCGGCGGCAGCGTGTCCACGCCAACCTCCAAAAAGCCTGATTTCTTAGAGGAAGTCGGTTTACCTGTCTTAATTTGCTCAAACACATCCGTCAACTGGTCGCCCAGAAAAATGGAAATGATGGCCGGCGGCGCTTCATTGGCGCCCAAACGGTGGTCGTTGCCCGCATGGGCAATGACCGCCCGCAGCAGCGGCGCATACTTGTCCACCGCCCGAATCACAGCCGCCGCAAAGACCAGGAACCGCGAATTCTCATGCGGCGTATCGCCCGGTTCCAGCAAATTACCCAGCGTAGCATTGCCAAACGAGAAATTGACATGTTTCCCCGATCCATTCACCCCGGCAAACGGTTTTTCATGCGTCAAACAAGCCAGATCATAGCGTGACGCTACCCGTTTCAACGTCATCATCACAAGCTGTTGATGGTCGGTGGCAACGTTGGCATTTTCATAAACTGGCGCCATCTCATACTGGCTGGGAGCCACTTCATTGTGGCGAGTCTTGACCGGCACACCCAATTTGAACAACTCATGTTCGGTTTCCAGCATACAGGCCAGCACACGTTCCGGGATGGCTCCAAAATAATGATCGTCAAACTGCTGGCCTTTGGCGGGCTTGGCGCCAAAAAGGGTGCGACCAGCCGTCAGTAAATCGGGGCGGGCCAGAAAAAAATTCTGGTCTATCAAGAAATATTCCTGTTCCGGTCCGGCTGAGGCGGTCACAATGGGTTCGTCATCATGGCCGAACAGCTTCAAAATACGCTGTGCCTGCTCGTTTAACGCCTTCATGGAGCGCAAAACGGGCGTCTTTTTATCCAACGCCTCGCCCGTCCAGGAAACGAACGCGGTAGGGATGCACAATGTTGTGCCATTGGGGTTTTCCAAGATGTAGGCCGGGCTGGTGACGTCCCAGGCGGTGTAACCGCGCGCTTCAAAGGTGGGGCGGATACCGCCGGTGGGGAAGCTGGAGCCATCCGGCTCGCCCTGAATGAGTTGGTCGCCGCTGAATTCGGCAATCGCTTCGCCGTCGCCGTTGGGGGAGAGGAAGCTGTCGTGTTTTTCGGCCGTTGCCCCGGTTAGCGGATAAAAAACATGGGCGTAATGAGTAGCCCCTTTTTCAATCGCCCAATCTTTCATCGCGTTGGCTACCGCATCGGCGGTGGATGTGTCCAGCCTCTTACCTTCGTTAATCGTCTTCATCAACGATTTGTAGACTGGTTTTGGCAATCGCGCCTTCATCGCCTTGCCGTTGAACACATTTTCGGCGAATAACTCGCTGGCCGATGTTTCCGCAAAGTTCAACGGTTCGGAGATGGGCTTATAATTGACTACATTCGATATGGCTTTCAATCTTGATTCGTTTCCACTCATTAGGTTCACTCTCCCTATGTGATTCTTGGCCTAAACACAAAAAAAGCCTCCCACACGTCATGGTTAACGTGCGGGAGGCATCTTGGCCTTAAAGGTATTTTATTGCAACGGCGATTATCTTAAACAAACTTAGTGGATGTGTCAACTTTTGATCTGGCCGCTCGGCTGTCAGTTGTGAATCTAACCGCGTTATGCTAAGATTACGGCATTAAGCTTATCTAAACATAACGGAAGTGTGCGGTTTGATCATTTCATCATCTGGAGACCATTGCCATGAGTGACAGAGAAGCCAGCCGACGGGCCAAAATGTTGGGTCTTTTAATCCAGGATGCGCGGGCGTATGCTGGACGTTCGACGGCCGAATGCGCTGAGGTCATCGGGTTGACGCCGGAGCAGTTCGCCCAGGCGGAACAAGGCGAACAGACAGTTTCCTTGCCAGAATTAGAAGCGTTAGCCATCTTTTTGGATGTGCCGATGGGCCATTTTTGGGGAACAGAAACGCTGGAAGATGAAGAGATGCCTGATTTTGGCCGGATGATTGCGCTGCGGCACAGGGTGATTGGCGTGCTGCTGCGCCAAATGCGGCTGAAATCGCAAAAATCGCATCAGGAATTGGCTGAAGCTTTAGATGTTGATGTCGCTTTAATCCAATCTTATGAATCGGGCAAAGCGCCCGTGCCCTATCTGCATTTGGAGCAGTTGTGCAAAGCGTTGGGCGTGGGGATTGATCAATTTGTCGAACCGCATGGCCCGCTGGGACGACATGAGGCGGCGAAAAAGTGGAACAAGCAGTTCGGCAAAATGGAACCCGATATGCAGGATTTTCTCCTGAATCCCATTAATATCCGCTACCTGGAAACGGCCAAGAAGTTGAGCGAGATGGATGTGAGCAAACTGCGGCAGGTGGCGGAGAATATTTTGGATATTACTTTCTAAAACGTGAAACGTAAAACGTAATTAGGCAGCTTTTGAGGCTGCCTTTTTTATTTTGGGGAGGTTGAAGCATGACAGCCAAAACTCCAGAGCAGTTGAATGAGGAAGGATTGACTCTGTTTCGGCGGGGTAAGGTTGAGGAGGCGTTGGCTGTTTTTGAAACGGCCGTCTCTCTCTACGCCGCCCAACAAAATGAACCAGGCCAGGCGGAAACGCTCAACAATATGGGGGTAATTTATCGGGTGAAGCGGGAGTGGGAAACGGCCGTAACCACCCTCCAACAAGCCGCAGCCATCTTCGCCCAACTGGGAGACGCCAACCGGCAGGCCCAAACCTTAGCCAACCTGGGCGATTTACGCGCCGCGCAAAAACAACGCGATGAGGCCGCCCGCAATTACAGTCAGGCCTCCGCCCTCTTTGCCCAATGCAATGATCGAGACAAACAGAGCCAGGTTTTGCGAGCCTTAAGTTTGCTGCGCTTGCGTCAGGGACAATGGATGAATGCGATGATGCGGATGGAGGAAAGTCTTACAGCAGCGCCGCGTCTGGGACTGGGCAGATGGCTGCTACGCGCTCTTTTGCGGTTTGCTTTAGGGTTGTTTAGCGGAAAATGAGCGATAAAAAGCTTCTTATAACCATTGTCTCGTTCTTCATAGGCCTTTGTTTCTTTTGTTTCTACAGCGTCTTTCAAATCTGGAGTAAGCAATGCTGGCTATGGACTTGCGTGCCTGAACGAACATTTTCTGTGTTCGATATAAATTTGCCCGCTCATTTGCTTCCTAATAATGCAATAGTTAACCCAATGATTACTCCATCTGAACCTAGCGGAGTCGAATCGGGAAACATTTCGTTTTTCTGGCAAGAATCTGGGAATTTGTATGGCGGTGGACTTGATGTAGATAGATATGGAACCGAGAAACGCGCCAGGGAAATGTTTGAAAATGGTCTCTATTGGCGCAGTAAAGGGTCATATGAAAAGCATCCTGAAATTACATATGTAAGCCCAATTGCAGACGAATTCCTAACTGGATGTGGTTCGTCAATGTTCGACAATGGTTACGAATGTAGATTAACGGCTAGATACCAAGAGTATTTGGTTGATTATGGTTCTTCGATTGGTAGACAAATGTCGGAATCTAAATTCGAACAAATTGTGATGAATATTGATCAGCAAATGATAAGATTGCTTGATCAAGAGTGACTTATTCTTTCTCCATTGAATTGTGGCGCTTTGAAAGACACTGCCGCCTCAACTAGCTTGTTGCATAGGAAGGAAATGTCGTGCTTCGATTGCCCTTGAAAAAGAAGCCGGAGAACTTGTTATGCCCCTGGCTTCTGTTTCTTATTGTTTTCCCTGCGGTAAAAAATAGCTGCACACGACTACCCATCAAGCCGCATATTCCACTTCTGAACAAGGTTCGAGCCAATAAACGGCCCCAGCCAGCCACAGGGCATCACCATCAACGCCAGCCAGCCCAGCGGCCCACTCGTTAAAAAAGCTGCCGGATTTGTCAGTGCCTGGCTGGGGTCTACCCCGGCCGAGACCGCCAATTGCACAAACAGCGATTGGCTCAAAATCAACACAAACGCGGTAACGAGTGCGACCGTCATAATGTGTCCCCAATTGCGCAGCCGCCACACGCTCAACGCCCCAACAATAACAATCGACCAAAAAAGCATATAAAAAGTTGGCATTTTACACCTCCGAATTGGTATCCTTTAACAACCTTGTGCCTCATAGACGTTGGTAAAACGGCAAAGGTTCCCGCTAACGCGGCCGCTACTTAAACGGCGTGGTTGTGTTTTTACATGTTGTAGGGGCGGCCCTTGTGGTCACCCTCGACTGGGCGGGCACAAGGCCGCGCCCCTACCCTAAATTTTTGAGAAGGTGCGCGACGACAGGGAAAACCCATGCAAAGTGACCAAACAACAGCCGCGCCGCTGCCGCGAAAAACCAAATTCATCTACGGCCTGGGCGACTGGGGCGCTTCGGCAGCCACGACGGCGCGCAACGCCTTTTGGTTCATTTTTCTGACCAATGTTGTCGGCATCGGCCCTGGGCTGGCGGGGACGATTGTCCTGATCGGCAAAATCTGGGACAGTATCAACGATCCGTTGGTGGGCACGCTTAGCGACCGTTTGAATACGCGCTGGGGACGCAGACGGCCGTTTCTCCTTTTCGGCGCCATCCCCTTTGGCCTCGCCTTCTTCCTCATGTTCCTCGTCCCCCCATTTACCAGCCGCTGGGGATTGTTTGCTTATTATGCGGCCGTTTTCCTCATCTTTGACACCCTCTACACCATCGTCAACGTCCCCTACACCGCCCTCACCCCCGAACTCAGCGAAGATTACGACGAACGCAGCAATCTGGCCGGTTGGCGGATGGGCGTCTCCATCTTCGCCGCGATGGTCACCGGTGGAACATTCAAACTGCTAGCCGAAAACGTCTTTGCCATCTGGTTTGGCGGCGGCACAGAGGGCATTCGCGCCGGTTACGCGCTGGCGGCGGCCATCTGGGGAGCGACGATGGCCGTTCCCCTGTTGATTCTGTTCAAGCACATCAAAGAGCCAGAACGCGAACCTGATCCTGATCCGATACGGCCGTTGCAAACTTTCCGCGAGGTGTTCAGCAATCGGCCGTTTCGGCTCGGCGCCATCATCTACCTCCTCAGCTTCGCCACCGTAGATGTCGTCCTCGTCGTTTTCGTCCGCTTCTTAATAGACTATGTGCGCGTCTCCCCCGGCTTCGACAACTTGATATTAGCCGTCGTCATGGGATTGGCCTTCCTCTCCATGCCCCTCGTCGTCAAACTCATGCGCCGCTACGGCAAACGCAACACCTACATCGGCAGCATGTCCTTCATGGCCGTCGTTATGCTCATCATCTCGCAGGTTCCGCCAGGCGGGCAGAACTGGGTGTTGGTAGCGGCCGTTTTCGCCGGGATGGGCTTCGGCGCCGCCAACGCCGTTCCTTGGGCCATCGTCGCCGACGTCGTCGAAGCCGACGAATTATTAACCGGTAAACGGCGCGAAGGCATTTACGCCGGATACCTCGTCTTCTTTCGCAAACTCGCTTCAGCCTTCGCCATTTTCATCGTCGGTCAAGTCCTGGCTGCCACTGGCTTTATCAGCGGCACAACCGGCAGCGCTTATATCGCACAACCGGCCAACGCCTTGCTGGCCCTGCGCTTTTTCGTCGGTGGTTTACCCGCCATCATGTTAGCCCTATCCATAGCAGCCGCCTGGCGCTACCCCCTCAGCCGCGAACGCCATGAAGCAATTCGCCGGAAATTGGCTCAACGTAGAGCACACCATAAAAAAATATCACCTGAGTCATCTCAATAACAAAAACGGTTACTTCTCCTCGTATAAAGTAATTCCATAAATAGTTCTCAAACAATTGAATAGCGGGTCAGCATCATAGGGGTACATCCCAACATCAGATACAATTTATG
>JANTGY010000259.1 GCA_024762695.1 Anaerolineae bacterium | reverse complement strand
CAACGGATGTAACATTGGTCAAGCCTATCATTGCTTTAATGCAGACCGATGCCAGCGATGATGTGCGGGCGGCGGCGGCGGCGGCGCTGGGCCATTATGTGCTGCTGGCCGAATGGGGGCAGTTGCCAGCCCATATTTCGCCGCCAATTATTGAGGCGTTGTTGGCTACGTATGATGATGAGGAAACGGCCGTGCCCCTCAAACGAGCCGCTCTTGAAGCTCTGGGAACCGCGCACCATCCGCGCATCGCCCAACTCATCGAGCAAGCCTACGAAGATCGTCGTTTTGAAATGCAGTTGAGCGCTGTCTTTGCGATGGGCGGCAGCGCTGACAGTCGATGGCTGCCCATCATTTTAGACGAAATGGAAAACCCGGCGGTGGAAATGCGTGTTGAAGCGGCCCGCGCTGCCGGTTTAATTGGCGGCAGCGATGCGGTTGAAGCGTTAGCTAATCTGGTTGTTGACAGCGAATTGTCGGTAGCCGTTATGGCCGTCGATGCGATGGGACAAATCGGCGGCGACCGGGCGCAGAGCATCCTGGCCAGCATCTTGGACGATTTGGAATTTGAACAATTGCATGAAGCCGTTTCTGAGGCTTTGGAAGAGTTAGCGATATTGGGCGGGGATGTGGATTTTGACTGGATTGATTTTGACGAAGACTGATTCCCTTTAAAGATTTTGGCTTTGGGGGAATCTTGAAGTTGACGCTAAATGGGGGTGTTTTGGGAACTATTCCTGGCAATTTTTGTAGATGATTACGCCCGACAGCATGTGTCGTCTTTTCCACAAGTCAGATTTGGCTTTGGGGCAGCCTTCTTAATTGGGTGTGTTTCATTTCAGTTGAGAAACCAACAAGACGCTCTTGTCATTCTTGCGAAGGCAGGAATCCACCCGGCAGAAGCATGGATTCCCGCTTTCGCGGGAAAGACAATTCAAGTAGGTTCAACTCATTTGAAACACAGCCTTCTCAATTAACGTTTTATGGATAGCATCGTTGCGGTTCTGACACAAAACATTATTCCCATTTTCATCGTTGCCGGTTTTGGTTATGCCTTGCGGCGTTGGTTCAATCTCGAGAAACGTAGTTTGTCGGCGGCGGTGTTCAATTTATTAAGTCCATGTCTTGTTTTTGCTTCGCTTGTTAATTCTCAACTGCCGGGCGATGAATTGGTTGATTTAACTTCCTTTGCCTTGTTGACTATTACGACAATGGGGGTGATTGGGTGGCTGGCGGCGCGTATTTTTCGTTTATCGCGCCGCAACACGGCCGCTTTGTTGTTAATGACCATGTTTGTGAATGGCGGCAATTATGGATTGACATTGAACCAACTGCGTTACGGCGAGGCTGGATTGTCGCGGGCGGTGGTTTATTACACCACGAGTACGGTCTTGATTTACACGCTGGGCATGTTTATTGCTGCATCGGGACGGCTAAATGGGCGGGACGCGTTGGCGCGGCTGCTGCGGTTGCCGCCAGTTTATGCGGCGGTGGCGGCCATTGTCGTATATCGGTTCGATCTAACGGTGCCGACGCCGCTTATGCGGGGGATTGAGGTGGCCGGGGCCGGGGCTATTCCGGTGATGCTGCTGGTGTTGGGGATGCAGTTGGCGGATACGCAGAGGGTGGCGAGTTGGCGGCTGGCGCTGCCAACGATTTCGCTGCGATTGCTTGTTGGCCCTTTAGTGGCTATGACTCTGGCTGTTTTTATCGGTTTAGAGGGAGTGGGACGATCGACGTCTATTATTGAAGCCAGTATGCCGCCAGCCGTGTTTACCACCATTTTGGCGACTGAGTTTGATTTGCAGCCAACGGCCGTTACGGGTATTGTTGTCTTGGCTACTCTGCTCAGCCCGTTGACGGTGGCGGCGACGATTACTTTATTGGGACTTTGAAGCGTAAAACGTAAAACGTGAAACGTAAAAATTTTTGGTTTGTCGGCATTATTTTGTGGAGTTTGCTTCCTGTGGCTAGGGCTGCGGCGCAGTCTTCAATTGGGCCAGAGGATGTAAATTGGGTGGCGACGGCTGACTATGAGTTTGGGCGCACGATGCGCTTCCAACTTTCGGCCGATGTGCCGGATGAGAATGCCGACCCCATCGAACGGGCGACGTTGTTTATTCGCGCTCCAGAGTTTGCGCAGGCGTTTTCAGCTACGCAAAGCTTTGAACCGACACGGCAGACCGCCGTCGCCTACGACCTGGATTTGGCGCAGGTGCGGTTGGCCCCATTTACGACGGTGACGTATTGGTGGGTGTTGGAAACGGCCGTTGACAGCATTACATTGCCTAACCAATCCATCATTTATGAGGACGACCAGTTTGAATGGCGACAGGTAAGGCAAGAAGGCGTTACGGTGCATTGGACGGGCGAAGACGTCAGTTTGGGCCAGTTAACGCTGGATATTGTCGCCGAATCTTTACCCCAACTGCGGCAGTTAATACCGGCTGATGAAGCGCTTACCTTGGATTTTTACCTGTATCCCTCATCGGCCGATTTGCGGGCGGCGCTGCGGCTGACGGGGCGTGACTGGGTGGGCGCGCACGCTCATCCAGAGTTAGGCGTGATTTTGACGACGGCCGTTAATGCACGCACAGCGGCGACCGATTTGCGCCAGAGCATTCCCCATGAATTGGTTCATTTTTTGTTGTACAGGGCGGTTGGGCTAAATTACGATCACCTGCCGCTCTGGTTTAATGAAGGGTTGGCGACATTTGTGGAACCAACGCCTAACCCGAGTTATGAAGCGCTGTTGGAAACGGCCGTCGCCGATCAAACGACTATTCCCTTTGCTGAATTGTGCCGCAGTTTTCCCTCAGACGAACAATCTGCATTGTTGGCTTATGCCCAAAGCGCCTCTTTGATACAATACATTCAGGCGCGTTACGGCGATCAAACATTGCGGGAATTCATCGCTGCTTTTGCCGATGGCGCCGACTGTAAATCTGGCGTAACGCGCGTTTTGCAGATGTCATTGGAGGATTTGAACCAGGACTGGCTTCGCCGCCAACAGCCGCGCTCGCCGTTTATCCAATTCTGGCTGGATAATGGGTTGTGGTTGTTGTTGTTGATCGGCGGATTTGGCGTGGCTGGATTATTACTATTGGCGCCAGGAAAAAATTCATGAAACGAACATCGAAAAAAAAGGATATGGATAAAGCGCTGCAAACCAAGAAGCGGTTTGACGCCCTTTTCCGACGCGGTACGGAGATGTTGCATCGGGGAGAGACGGATCGAGCGGTGCAGTTGCTAGAACGGGCCTATCAGTTGGATGGGACGCATGTAGACACGGCCGTTAATCTCAGCGGCGCTTATATACTTACCAAAAAATTCAAAAAGGCGATTGCGATATTGGAGCCGTTTAGCGCGAGCCATGCCGGTCACGCGATGGTATGGACAAATTTGGGCGCCGCCTATTTGGGTAATCCTGTTTTGGCCCGCGAGGTGGAACAACGGCAGGCAATCGCTGCATTTGAACAGGCTTTGGCGGCTAATCCAGCCACGCCACATGCCGCGTATAACATTGGCCTTATTTACCGAGATTTAGGTGAAACGGAAACGGCCGTGCATTGGTTAAAGAAAGCCCTTCAGGCGAACCCTAACGATCAGGATGCGCGAAGTCTCATGAACCGCTTGCAGGAACCAAATACGAACAAATAATAATGGGTCTTTCGGATCTCGTGGGGTTTACTGTAATCCGTGATGCGTGATGCGTAACCAGAGGTCGGTCACGCATCACGGATTACGCATCACGCCATGATGACCCCATAAATTCCCAAAGAGCCATAATAATTAACGAGAGTCAATCGACAATCTTTATTCTTCACCGTGTAGGCGCTAACGCGTCAACATCGACAAAAAGTTATCGATGTTTGTAACCGTTGTCGTATTCGTGATCGATTTTTTTCGATTACGATCTCGACAACGATTTTTTTGCCAGCAGAGGCCGGCAAAAGCTGTAGGAACTTTTAAAGATGGATTGTAAGCATTTGGTGATAATCTTTGATTGACCATTTGTTTTCAAGTACAAGGTGTTTCTGAATTACCGCCTAGGTAAACCACAAAAAGTATTTTGATAACAAATGCGCTAATTTTTTGTGGTTTACTCAGGGAAAACGGGAGAACTATTGTTTTCCTAATTCAAATGACTTTCCCGTTTTCACCAAAAACGATTCTTTCATTAGTGTCTAGGAATTTTTATGCCCAACTTTGATCCCCAATTCATGTCATTTGCCCAGCGTATGCAGGCTGAAGGTTTGCCCGCTATTTTTATCGAAACATTTGCTTATTATTATCAGCAGTTAGCTGACGGACAGACAGGCTTGATTCCAGAGGCTGACATTCGGCCTGTTACTTCTTTGCCCGATGCGGAAACGCTGCCCGACTCTTTGTTGGCTGCAGGGGAGACGGTTGAGGAGAAGACGGCCGTTATCAAACTCAATGGCGGCCTGGGAACCAGCATGGGGCTGCAAAAAGCCAAAGCCTTGCTGCCCGTCAAAGACACATTCTCATTCCTCGACATCATCGCCCGGCAAGCGCTGCATGTTGGGATGCCCTTGTTATTGATGAACAGCTTCTCCACCGAGGAAGATTCATTGGCGGCGCTGGCGACCTATCCCGACTTGGGGAAACAACTTCCTTTAAGCTTTGTTCAGCACAAGGAATTAAAAATTGTTCAAGCCAACTTATCCCCAGCCGAACGGCCGTCCAACCCAGATCTGGCCTGGTGTCCGCCAGGACATGGCGATATTTACGCCGCGCTCATTACCAGCGGCACGCTTGACGCCTTGTTAGCCGCCGGTTACGAATACGCCTTCGTCTCCAATGCCGACAACCTGGGCGCGGTGATGGACAAGCGCATCCTCGGCTATTTTGCGCAAAACAATTTCCCCTTCATGATGGAAGTCGCCGATCGCACCGAAATGGACAAAAAAGGCGGTCATCTGGCCCAGCGTCCCGATGGGCAGCTTATCTTGCGCGAATCGGCCCAATGCCCGCCTGAAGATACGGCCCATTTTCAAAATATCGGCCGTCATAAATACTTCAACACCAACAACCTATGGCTCAACCTGCCCATTTTGCGGCAAACAATGGTTGCTCAGAACAACATGCTGCGTTTGCCTATGATTCGCAACAGCAAAACCGTTGATCCCCGCGACAAAACCTCAACGCCCGTCTACCAACTGGAAACGGCGATGGGGTCGGCCATTGGCGTCTTTGCCGGCGCGGCGGCGCTGCGTATTCCCCGCACCCGCTTTGCGCCGGTTAAAAAGAGCGATGATTTGTTAGCGGTGCGTTCTGACGCTTATTTATTGACCAATGATTCGCGGGTTGTGCCTAATCCAGCCCGGAAATTGCCGCCGCCAACGGTGGAACTAGACCCGGATTATTATAAATTCGTCACCGACTTGGATGCGCGATTCCCTTTTGGGCCGCCATCTTTGCTTAATTGTTCTAGCTTGCGAATCCAAGGCGATTTTGCTTTTGGCCGCGATGTAGTTTGTCACGGCGATGTCAATCTGGAGAACAAGACCGATCAACAGATTTTGATTCCCGATGGGGCTGTCTTAGAAGGGTAGATCTTCCGTACAATTTTCCCTGAAAATCATATAGATCATTGGCAAAGGTCGCCCATCATTGCGCTAGCGCAACGATGGGCGACCTTTTTCACGTTAAGATTTTTCTCATAAACGTCTGAATTTGGAATGTATAAAATCTTATGATTGGTTGGTTGAAAAAACTTAAGAAAAGACAGCGTATTCCTTTGTTAACGGCCGTTGCCTTTATCGCCTTTGTTGTGCTGCCCTTCATCTCCTGGATTGTTACCGATGAGGGAATTACCGCCACTTCTGACGGTCAATTTTGCGTTAACTGCCACAGCATGGAACCGTTTGAAAAAGCCCACAATGCCGATGTGCATGGCGGCAGCAACGCCCACGGCGTCCGCGCCACTTGCGCCC
>JANTGY010000258.1 GCA_024762695.1 Anaerolineae bacterium | reverse complement strand
CTTACGGCCGTTCATAAACGCCGCTACCCAGGGATGTTCGTCCAGCTTATCCAAATCAAAACTGCGGAAAACGACGGCGTACAAGTCAAATTCGCGCAGTTTCAGGAAGTGGGGGATTTCAGCGAACCATTTCGTGTCAAGCTGATTTTCCTGCCGATAGCCGCGCATAAAATGGCTTAAAAAGTGGGCGCCATACTCAGCCGCATCAGGCCGATTGGTGATGGCGTAAAACAAGACCATCGCAATATCATAAATGTAATGACCATAAGCGCAGTCATCAAAATCGAACAGAGTGATGTTGTAATCATCGTCTACGAAGAAGTTGCCGCCATGCGCGTCCTGGTGGATGAGGCCGTAACCGTCCGGGTCTTGCGGCAGTGATTGTATGTATTCAATGGTGGCGATAAATTTGTCTTGTATCGCTTTTTCTTCCGGCGGCAGCCAATTGTCCACGCGCATGATAGGATCGTCCCAAGACGGCCGTTTCCAGGCCAAATTGGGCAGCGCATATTTCTTACTCAAACGGTGGATACGACCCAGGAGACGGCCGTAACGCTCGAGGAACTTCTCATCCCACTGCTCGTCTTGCCAAATGCCGCCCGGCGCCTTCACAAACGCCGTCGCCAGAAAATGGCCGCCGTGCCCATCCTCAATCATCTCCACCAGATTGCCATCGTCCGACAAAATCGCCCGCGCCACAGTCGCGCCGCCCGCCGCCAGATAATTGATCCAATCCACTTCGCCCTGAATCAAATCCGGCGTGCGCCGCTTGCTGTGGGCGACGCGAAGGATATAGTCACGCCCGTTTTTAGCGAATTCGTATATGTAGCTCTCAAATCCGCCCAGATTTTTGCTGTTTTCCTGTTTGATGCCATAACGCTGCTGTGCTTCATGCAAAATGGCGTCGTTGTAACGGTCTCGAATTGCTTGTTCCATGTTTACCTCAACTTTTATAACCGCAAAGAGCGCGAAGAACGCAAAGGGAAAAATAGAGAAAACCTTTGCGCTCTTGGCGTTCTTTGCGGTGAGTTCTTTATCGGTTAGGCAGCATTCATCTCCAATGTGTAGCGGATAAATTCTATCGTTTCGTCCAATTTGTCAAACGGCATTCCATTTTGCCAGGCGTTGGCTTGTTGGATGAGGGAGGTGAAACGCCTGCCTTGAGCGGCGACCGGAGGTCGCATGTCGAAGGGGCCGTCTGCCGCCCCCAATGCCCATTTTACCCCCGCCGGTTTAGAAACCACATCCCCAAACCGAAGTGTGTACAACATCCGGCACATCGTCAACACCGCGTAAACCTGGTATTCGTCCTCTGGCAGCCGGTAATGATTCGTCAGCATCGGCTGCCACCAGGATTGCAGCGTGTCCCGGACGGCTTGCTTCAAGGCCTCCGGGGGAACCGAGTCGATCAATGTATGCGGCGGCGGCCCGGCCAACGTCACTCCCTTTTCCCGGAGCGTGTGAAATTGGATGATCATGTCGCTGCCATGCGGCTCTCTCGAAAAGTGACCATCGTCGCCAAGATGCGGATAAATGCAATTTGCGGGGTCATGACGACGTAGGGCGGCCAACGGGATGTAATCGCCTTCAACTTTCGCCGCCCAATTGCGCCCACTGGCGCGGAGATGATCATGCATGGTTGCCAGCGTCGTGACAGTTGCGTCGGTCAACACGTCAGTGGTGGCGACGATGAAGTCAATGTCGCTGCGGTTGGGATTAAAATCGCCTAGCGCCAATGAGCCAGTCAGGTACAGGCCAGTGAATTGGGAGCCGAGGATGGGGGTTACGGCCGTCATCAATTCCGCCAAAATCGCATTCACATCCTCGTAAGGCGTCGGGCTTGAATTTGACATAAAATCTCGCTTCATTGCGTGAGATGCACCGCAAATCCATCAGGATACAGCGCTTCCCACTCCTCGCGCAGAATGCCGTAGCCCATCCCATCGTAATAATCTCCATTGACGATGCGGGCCATGCGGAAACGGGCCTCTTTCTTGAAACCCAGCTTTTCCGCCAGCCGCATCATGCCGCTGTTGCCCGACCAGGTGCGCGCGTCCAGCCGTACAATTTCCGGCAGCGCCGCCCAAAGATAATCGCACCACAGACCCAACGCCTCATAGCCAATTCCTTGCCCCCAATTGGCCGGATCGTAAACCGCAATGCCAATGGACAGCCAATTTGTTTCCTTGCTTTGCCAATACCGGCTAACCGAACCAATCAAAGCGTCATCCGATTGTCGGGCAACTGCCAACATGCGGCGCGCAGCATCCCATTTGCCGTCCTCGATTCGTTCGCGCAATCGCGCAATCAAGCCAGCGATTTTGTCGGCTTCAGGGCGACCAAAATAGGGGCCGTCAAAATCTTGCCATTTATGCCCCGGCTGCTGCCAATGGGCGAACCGTTCCAAATCGCTTAACAGCCAATCGCGTATCAAAATGTTTTTGCCACGACTACACACCATATCATCAAACATAATTCCCTCTGCGTCCTCCGCGTCTCTGCGGTTAAATTTTCTTCCTAAACAAATAAAGCGCCCAGCCCAGCGTATCGCGGCCCCAGCGCAGATATTCTTCTTTGGATGCGCGGACACGCTCCAAGAGTTCCGGCACATCCGGGTCATCGGGATGAGTAAGGGCGTAATTTTCGGCGGCATTCCACTGCAAGCCTTCGTATTTGTCCCATTCGTCGAGGTTGCTAACCAGCGTGTACAGCAGCGTCAACCCAAGTTTCTGGACTGTTTGGACGTTTCCGAAATGGGTATCGAAAAGATCGCGCTCGAAACCAGCCATTTTCAGGTAGGCGGGATCGGGTTCTTGCCGCCAATACGGTTCGCCGACAATGATGAGGCCGCCCGGTTTGGTCATCGCCTTGAGCGCTTCCAGCGTGCCTTTATGTCCATCGAAAATCCAACTGGCTCCCATGCACACGGTCAGGTCAAAACTTTCTGGTTCGTCTGGTTGATAATCGGCGCCGTTCATCTCCAGGAAGGCGATGTTGGCTTTTGGAGCGCGGGCGGCCAGATTGGCCTGGGCGTCGCGCACAACGTAGGGCGACAGGTCCACGCCGACGCCGTTGATGCCGTGCTGTTCGGCCAGCCGCAGTATAAATTCGCCTTTGCCCATCGCCAGTTCTAACACGTTGGCGTTGGGCGGCAGGTTCAGCAGGTCAATAAGCTGTTGGTATTTTTCCAGACTGGACGGGTTGCAGATGATGTGATTTTCGTGTGTAGTGTCGAAGTATTTCCAGGTATTCATGTCATCCTCCTCAAGTTTTGTTAGACTGGCGGGCTATCTCAATCGTTATGATTCACCATTTGCCAGCCTTTCATAAATCTGATTGTAATCTTTCAGCCGCCAGGCTGCGAGGTGGTTGTTGGCAACGGCCGTTTTCACGCTGCATTTCGGTTCATGCGAATGGGTACAGTTGTGAAAGCGGCACTGCGCGGCAAATGCGGCCACATCCGGGTAATGGGCCAGTAACTCGTCCGGTTCCATGCCGTTTATGCCCATGTCGCGGATGCCGGGCGTATCCACCACATAGCCGCCAAACGGCAGCGGCAGCATCAACGCCTGCGTGGTCGTATGCCGCCCCTCGCGTCGTTTCAGGCTGACGTGTTTCGTACGCAGTTGAAACCCCGGAACCAGCGCATTGAGCAGCGACGATTTGCCCACGCCTGACAGCCCGGCCAGCACGTTGGTACGCCCCCGCACTGCTTCCTGCAACGGCTCGATGCCGATGCTTTGTTCGGCGCTGGCGAGTAGAACCTGATAACCAAGCGCGCGGTAGGGAGAAACGGTCGTTTCCACCTCCTCCCGCGTCTCTGCCAAATCAATCTTGTTAATGCAAACTGCCGCCTCCAAATTGTTGCGCGCCGCCCCAATCAGATATTCGTCAATCATGCGATACCAGAGATGCGGGTCGCGCCACGAGGCCACAATCAGCACCTGATCCACATTGGCGGCAATAATTTGCTTCAAATGAGTGTAGAACGAATCGGCGCGGGCCAATCCGCTGCGGCGCGGCAGTACGCCTTCAATCAAGCCCCGATCATCGGTCAGGGAGCGCAGCAACACCCGGTCGCCGACAGCCACAATGTTCGTGAAACCGGTTCCTTCCGCCGTCAAAATGCCGCGAATATCGGCCACAATCACCGCATCGCCCAACGCCACGCGGCACAAACCCCGGCTCACTTCCACCACAATGCCCAACTGGAACGGCGTCTCGGCGACCATCGCTTGCCATTGAGCGTCATCAAGCCCCGTCTGAAAGGTTTGTTGGGCGGCTTCTTCGACGCCCTCCCGCCGGTCGCGTTCATCACGCGGCATAATCCGCCGGTCGGCGACGATGCCATCTTCATTCGGCGTGAGTGGCTGCCAGTCGAGACGATGTTTTTCTTGGGAAACGGCCGTATTATGCCGAATCTTCTTCCTCTGCTTCTGTTCCGCAGCCAACTGCACCCGTTGCTGTAACTTCAACTTTCGTTTACGTCTTTTCTTCGCTTTATTCGTCATATTCCTCTAGCTCTAGCTCTCCTCCATACACCAATGAATCAGGCGGCGCACAAAATCGGCCGTGGGATAGCGTTTGCTGTCGTGCCGCCAGCGGGGAACGTGTACTTCCTTCGCGCCCGGCTGGCGCGGGAATGATCTGCCTTCAATTTTGAGCAAGGCAAATTCATCGCGCGGTTTTGGAATGCGATAATGGACGATGAACTGCTTTTTGTTATCTATGATGTGCAAATACCGCTCCTTCACCGGCTCGACAAAACCACCCTCTTTGGGGATGCGTTGGTCTTTGTCTTGCACATGCCAGACGTACTGGCGACCTTTGTAATTGACTTTTCGACGGCCTTTTTTACGTACAGCCATGATTCTTAGGTGAAAACGGGAAAGTCATTTGAATGAGGAAACCAATGGTTATCCCGTTTTCCTTGAGTAAACCACAAAGAATTAGCGTATTCTTTATCAAAATACTTTGGGTGCATTTCAAATGAGTTGAGAAAAGTGCGTGTATCGGGAATTCCAATTCCCGATACATCAACTGAGATGAAACACACCCAAATACTTTTTGTGGTTTACCTAAACCTCCGAGGGTTTGATTGATAGATCAAATACTCAATTGCACGTTGTATAAATCCGCATACGCGCCGCCCAGCGCGACTAATTCCTCATGCGTTCCCTGCTCCTCAATCCCTTTTTCTGTCAAAACCACAATCCTTTGGGCATTTCGGACCGTTGACAGCCGATGGGCGATGACGATGGTCGTGCGCGTGGCCGCCAACGTCTCCAATGAATCCCGGATAGCCTGTTCGCTTTCATTGTCCAGGGCGCTCGTCGCCTCATCGAAAATGATAACGGGTGGATTTTTCAAAAAGACGCGGGCAATCGTAAGCCGCTGCTTTTGCCCGCCAGACAGCTTGACGCCCCGCTGCCCAATAGGTGTGTCATACCCATCTGGCAAAGCCATGATGAAGCCGTGGGCATTGGCTCTTTTGGCGGCGGCCACAATTTCCGCCTGGCTGGCGTCAGCTTTACCATAGCGGATATTGTCGGCGACTGTCCCGGCAAACAGGTACACGTCTTGCTGGACAATGCCGATGCTGCTCCTCAATGAGCTTAAGCTGATTTCTTGGATATTCGTACCATCCAGCAATATCGCCCCCTTATTTAGCTCATAAAAACGGGGAATTAAGGAACAAAGGGTTGTTTTTCCAATGCCCGAAGCGCCAACCAACGCCACAAATTCTCCAGCTTTTATGGTCAAAGAAAGGTTTTGGAAGATAGCGCTGTGTCCATTTTTATATTGAAAGCTCACATCTTTAAACTGTAAATTTCCCTGCACATGCGCAAGCTCAACGGCATTCGCCGCGTCCTGAATATCTGGTTTCACCTCCAGAACTTCCATAAACCGCTCGAAACCGGCGATGCCCTCCTGATAGAGCCGGGTGAAATTCCCGTATCTGCGAATGGGTTCGATCAGGATACCGACATACAATAAAAAGGTGATTAAGTC